>CAUJFJ010000206.1 GCA_963169675.1 Bacteroidota bacterium | reverse complement strand
AAGCATGCAGTTTATCGAAGACAGGTTCTCCAATCCCTGCTTTTACACCCTGAATGGAGGCTGAAATTATTACGCCGGTAGTATCACCCTTGTCCCGAAGCATTTTTATGTATGCTATCATTCTTTCAGCATCGGAAGGGGAGGGACATCGTACATCATTAGAATAAATGGCATCAGCATCGAAAGATTTGAGTTCTTCCATTTGAATATCTCCTACAGCAGAAACCCATGCATGAATGGTGACTCCCTGCTGTTTCAGGAATTGCATGGCAATGGCTCCTGCAGCTACTCTTGAAATCGTTTCCCTTGCCGATGCTCTTCCGCCACCGCGATAATCCCGAAAACCATATTTCTGATCCCATGCAAAATCGGCATGCGATGGTCGATATGCTTCTTTTAGCTGATCATAATCGGCAGGCTTAGCATCTATATTTCTTATGATAAATCCAATAGGAGTACCCAGGGTAGTGCCATCAAAAATTCCGGACAGTATTTCTATCTGATCGGTTTCACGTCTGGGAGAGGTAATGGCAGATTGGCCGGGGCGCCTTCGATCAAGTTGCAACTGAATAAAATCGAAATCTATTGGAACCCCCGAAGGCATACCTTCCAGAATTCCTCCCATTGCGGCACCATGTGATTCACCAAAAGAAGTTAACCGGAGTACTTCACCAAATGTGTTGCCTGCCATAATTATTGTTTAGTAGCTGAATTCAATCAGCGTGACCTGTTAAATTATTCCAAAATTCGTTTTTGCAATGCTACCTGGGCATCAAACCATTCACTGAATGAATTGGTATCTTCCCATAATTCACGAAGCTCCGAGTTAGTAACTATGTTATCGATAGCATCGGCAGCCTTTTCTCTCATCTCCAATAAATTTGCATGCTCAGCACTTCCTTGCGGGATGTGCGTGTGCATCCACTCCAGGAGATCTCCGGGAAAGTCATGTGCAGGATTTCCTGTTGCGGCTGCAATTATTTCTGAAGAAAGTAAAGCTTCTTCACAGGAAATGATGTCCGCATTTTCAGCATCATCGATAATAGTATCTAAAGCAATGGCAATTAATCCGTAGCCGTTTACAATAAGATCTTCCGTAAAAGTGGCGGTTGTCTCACTTTCAAAATTGGAAAAAGTTGAATTTGTCATAGCAATATTCTGTTGGAATTGAATAATGCAAAATTAGTAAAAACATGGCTGGGTTACATGCTTTTCGAGCAGGATGGATTTTTATACAACTCGGAATTGTAATTAATTGAAATGCAATTAAATGTGAAGTTATTTCAGCTTTTAGACTGCAAGCACCGGTTCTTGTTTCAAAGGCTCAAGACGGGCAGTAAAATGGCGAAGGAATTTCGTTTCTTTCAAAATTTTGAATCCTTTGGTTTGATGACGGTCCTTCATTATTTCCTGAAAAACTTCAATAACATATTCGATATGAGATTGTGTATACACCCTGCGCGGAATGGCAAGTCTTACCAGTTCCATAGCAGCAGGAATGAGCTTTCCTTGTTCATCGTATTTGCCAAACATCAATGACCCGATTTCAACAGCTCTGATGCCACCTTTAAGGTACAATTCACAAACAAGGGTTTGACCGGGATATTCATGCGGAGGAATATGCGGATAAAGCTTCTTTGCATCCACATAAACAGCATGTCCGCCAACAGGCAACATGACAGGTACTCCGGCCTGATTTAAATGGTCGCCCAGATATGCTGTACTTTTAATTCTATAATGTAGATAGGAGGGATCAAAAACTTCGCGTAAGCCAACGGCTATTGCTTCCATATCACGTCCTGCCAATCCGCCATAAGTAGAGAAGCCTTCAGTAATGATGAGCAGGTCGCGGCATTTAATTGCTAAATTTTCATCTTTCAAAGCAATAAATCCACCGGTATTAACCAATGCATCTTTTTTAGCACTCATAACTGTTCCATCAGTCAAGCGAAACATAGCGCTTGCAATTTCACGATAGGTAAAGTCTTTGAATTCCTGTTCCCGGTGTTTAATGAAGTAAGCATTTTCAGCAACCCGGCATGAATCGAGCAAAAAGAGCACACTATGTTTCGAGCAAATTGCTTTTACATCCATTGCATTTTTCATGCTTACCGGTTGGCCACCACCACTGTTATTGGTAACGGTAAGAATGACTGCGCCAATATTTTCTGGTCCGTGTTTTTCAATTAACTGTTCAAGTTTTAAAGTATCGATATTTCCTTTAAAAGGATATTCAAAACAGGTGTTAGCAGCTTCCGGCACAGGAATATCAATGGCCGTAGCTCCGGCATATTCAATGTTTGCCCGGGTTGTATCAAAATGAGTATTACTGATGAATATTTTTCCGGGACCACCCAAAACCTGATATAAAATTCGTTCTCCGGCTCTTCCCTGATGCGTAGGTAAAACATATTCGAAACCGGTTAAATCTCTGATTTCGGATTCCATTTTATGCCAGCTTCTCGCTCCTGCATACGATTCATCTCCGGTAATCATGGCTCCCCATTGTTGTGCACTCATTGCCGAGGTACCGCTATCAGTGAGCATGTCTATCATTACATGTTCTGAATGGAGTAAAAACGGATTGAAATGTGCTTGTTTAAGAAAATGGATTCGCTCTTCCGGGGTTGTTACAGCTATAGGTTCCACCATTTTAATTCGGAATGGTTCGAAGATGGTTTTAAATGACATGGCAATGATTTTTTTGATTTCTGAAGAAATGCAAAATTATTCCGTTGCCGGCTGGTTAAACATGACCAATGTCAGTATAAACCTTTAAAACTTTCCAAACCTTTCAAAAGCCGACCGTTCCAAAGCTTCGCGGTCGGAGGGATGTGCTACGGCAATAAGTGATTTTGCCCTTTGTCGGAGATTTTTTCCAACCAGAGATGCAACACCATATTCGGTTACAACATAATTCACATGCGCTCTGGTTGTAACTACACCTGCACCAGGTTTCAGGAAAGGTACAATGCGAGCCAAACCTCCTGAAGTTTGTGAAGGCAAAGCAATAATAGGTTTTCCACCTTCCGATAAGGCTGCTCCCCGCATGAAATCCATCTGACCACCAACTCCGGAAAACTGATAGGTTCCAATGGAATCGGAACAAACCTGACCTGTGATATCAATTTCAATACAGCTGTTGATGGCAACTACCTTCGGATTTTGTTTGATGATATGTGTTTCATTCACATAATCAATATCGAGAAAGGCAACTGCTGGATTGTCATTTACAAAATCATATAGTTTTATGCTGCCCGCACAAAAACCGGTGACCGTTCTGCCCGGATGCTTTCTTTTATATTTATTGGTGATAACTCCCTTTTCAATCAATGGAATAATACCATCAGAAAACATTTCAGTGTGTACGCCCAGGTCTTTGTGGTTGATGAGTTGTTTGAGCACTGCATCCGGAATAGTTCCAATTCCCATCTGCAAAGTGCTGCGATCCTCAATTAATTGCGCAACCTGTCGACCGATTTCAACTTCAGTTGCATTTAATTGATCGCACACCGGCAATTCATGTAGCGGAGATTTGTGGTATACCATGGCATCTATTTCGCTGACATGAATCATTCCATCACCATGAGTGCGGGGCATTGCAGGATTAACCTGTGCAATTACAATTTTTGCTTCATTCACTGCTGTCCTTGCAATATCTACGGAAGTTCCTAGAGAAACATAACCGTGATTATCCGGTGGAGAAACCTGCACTATGGCAACATCCAATTCCAGAATTTTGTTCTTGAACAAATCAGGAATTTCACTCAGGAACACAGGAATATAATCGGCTCTTCCATCTTTTACTGCCTGGCGAATAGGTGCTGAAACAAAGAGTGAATTGATATGAAAATGATTCTCATATTCAGGAGCAGCAATTTTGATGGTCCCGAAAAGCGTAATGGCAACAATTTCAACATTGCTGAATTGTTCTTTCATGTCGGCGAGTTCATCCAGTAAAAAGGTTGGAGTTGCAGCACTTCCATGAACAAACACACGATTGCCGGAACGGATTAAATTGAGTGCTTCTTTGGCACTGCAATAATTGTATGCATGGTTCATAATTGTGAATTGAATTCAGGATGCAAAATTAGAAACAATTCATCTGGCAAAAGCTATTTACCATTAAATGAAAAAATGATTGTTATCAGGTAACGACTACAAGGGCTATATAATGAAATCACTCGTTTGTTTGCAGATTTTTTCTTTGGATCACTATCCACCATAAAAAACCGGAGATCACACCTGTTGTAATAGTCAGAATACCCACGCCGGTGAGAAATCCCTGAAATTGTAAATTGGCGGTAGGGAAGTCCTGCCCTTTAATCATCATCACCGCAAAGACAAGAAAAGTGATGAAAATCAGGCTGAAAAGTACGCTTATGAGCGGAAGTACATAGCCGGTATGCGTTTTTTCAGGATTCATACCATTAAAAGTATAAAAAAGGTTTTAGAATGTCAAATTCAACCAAACACTTTTAAAAATCGAAAAACAGGTTCATTCCTGCTTCCAAAAGGTAAGATTGTGATTTGGTATTGATTAAATGATATGATTCCGATTCTTTTTCATTAAGATTTAGTCCGGTATACTGAATATGAGGCTGAAGTCTCAGATTGGATTTAATTTTACATAGATAACCCAATCCGAAAGCATAAGATACACCACCATGGTACTCCGCTGCCGGTGATTGTCTTCCATCGACAGCAACAATAGGGCGGGCCGGTGAATATACAACTGTCCCGACCCCAATTCCACCATTCACAACAAGATGAATTCTATTAAAAGGTTCATAAAAACCAGTAAAATGAACTGACATTTTTTTGTTGGATGGACGTGCGCCATTAGCAGTTTTATCATTGAAAAGATCATTCTGATCAACCCATAATGATGGGCCGAATGCAAGAGAAATTTTTTCTGAGATTTTATAGCCTAACGACATGTTAAAGGTGATGCCATGAACGCGGGTGTTTTCATCTCCTTTCACCAACCGGTTTGTAAGGCCATATCCGGTTCCTGCTTTGATATAAAATTGTTTAACAGGCAATTTTAATTTCGTTTCAGGTTCGCCGGCATTTACAATTCCGGCAAACCCATTCAAACAAATGAACGAGAGAAGAACTAGTTTCAATAAATGATTACGCACCATGTTCCTTGACAATTTTATTCAGCCATTTGATCATGAACAGAATTATTAAAGCTGTGATGAGAGCCAACACGAAATTTACTCCGAAGAAATTTGCCTTGTGTTCATATCCATCCCACATGGACGCCAGAAC
>CAUJFJ010000205.1 GCA_963169675.1 Bacteroidota bacterium | reverse complement strand
TGGCCCACCTTCTATTGATAAGAATGGAAGTAATTGCAACCCAACCAAAACGGGCACTTCGATGGTGCTCATATTAAAATCATCACTTTCGTTCACATTATCTTCTCCTCCCGTAACAGTCCCGCGAAGAAAACTAACATTAGCCATTGGCTTAACATAAATAAATCCTGCAGGAATACGGGTAAAAATTCCAAGTTCGGCACCTGTTGCTTTACTGAAATTGAGGTTGGTTCCAGGTGTAAGATCAGAAACTTTAAAATTTGTTTTATTGAACGATATGCCGCCTGTTACACCAAATTGCACCTGAGCTTCGGTAATCAATGACCATGATAATAACATGGTAATCATTGAAACTAATTTGAGATTTTTCATTGGTTTAAGTTTAGATGATTCTATAATTCCAAACTTTGTACCAGTATTTTTATTGCACTAAAAAATGATTACGGGCAAACGTTAAAAAAGTAATTATATTGTTATAGAAAATGAAACTGTTGTCTTCTGATAGCAAACTTACATGAATCCTTTAAAACTCTTTTTATAAAGTGCCATAGCATCTTTAATAATCTTGAAGGCAATTTCTCTGTTGAAAAACTTTTTCACTACAACCTGCTTCTTTTCAAGCTTCTTATAATCTTCGAAAAAACGTCTTACTTCACTCTCTGTATGAGGAGGCAATTCACTCACATCGTTCATGTAATTTACCGATTGATCAAAATTAGCAACAGCAATAATTTTATCATCCTGTTCACCATTGTCAACCATCCGCATACAACCAATTACTTTGGCATCAACCAGACTAAGCGGCTTAAAATCGATGGATGAAATAACTAAAATATCAAGTGGATCTTTATCATCACAATATGTTTGTGGAATAAAACCATAATTGGCAGGATAATGGACGGAACTAAAGAGTACGCGGTCAAGTTTTAAAAGTCCTGAATCCTTGTCCAGTTCATATTTAGCTTTACTGCCTTTTTCAATCTCAATAACTGCCCTTACTACCTTAGGTGCCTGTTCTCCGCTTTCAACCCCATGCCATGGGTGTTTTACATGAATACTCATAAATAATTTTTTACAAATGTACACATCTCCTACATCACAAACGATTGACAAATAAGTTAATTAAATAAAAATAATGAGCATTCTAATTAACAACATAGAAATGAGCTGATTTTTTAGTCAGCCACTTCAACATACTTGACTGTATTTCAATTCATTACAAACATATTTCGTTAACACATTATTTTATTTAGTAAGTAACCTGAACAAAGAATCCCCGTATATTTGTACACTCATTTTATGCGATTTCTACTTACACTTATTTTAGTTATTTACGGAACAACAATTTTTGCAGGAGATGCAGAGGGCGTTTCTTCACATCGATTCAATAAAAAAGGTGAGTTTTATTTTTATTGGGGATGGAATCGTGCATGGTACACTAAATCAGATATTCAATTCACTGGAACAGGTTACGATTTTACGCTTAAAAATGTAATTGCTTACGACAGACCTTCTCCTTTTGATGCTGAAGTATATTTTAATCCCGCACAGCTAACAATTCCACAATACAATTTGCGATTTGGATATTACTTCAAAAACAATCTTTCAATTTCTATTGGAACCGATCACATGAAGTATGTGATGCGAAATGGCCAACAGGTAAAAATTAATGGGTTTATAGAGAATAGCAGTTCTGCTTACAATGGTATGTATGATAATGAAGATATCACTCTTTCAAAGGATTTTTTAATTTTTGAACATACTGATGGATTGAACTATGCGAATTCAGAACTCAGACATCACGATCGGCTGTATCATTCCTCCCAGCTTGAAATTAATGCTGTAGAAGGTTTTGGAGTAGGTATTTTATATCCGCGATCCAATGTTACATTACTTGATTTCGATCGTAACGATCAATTTCATTTAGCTGGTTATGGCATTGATCTTGTAGCAGCTATTAACATCACTTTTCTCAAACATTTTTTCATTCAACCTGAACTGAAAGGCGGATTTATAAATATGCCTGATATTAAAACAACTAAAAACTCCTCTGATAAGGCAAAGCAACATTTTTACTTTACACAGTTCAATGTAGTGTTCGGTGTAAGCATGCCTCTCAAACTAAAGACACTTAAAAAGGAGAGTTAGTCTTCTTTCCGATGTTTTCAGAGTTCGGAATAATCATACTTTCATTGTTTTTCATAATTTTGCGGAGTTAACATCCAAACCCATGTCTGAACTACGGAATCTATTTTATAAAATCAGTTCAGGAGCTGAGCATCGCTTCGATGATTTTATGATTCGTTTCCGTCAACGTATGGGATGGGACATGAATATTCAGATTTGCCCTTACATTACTTTTGGAAATCATCAGGAACTATATGTCAAAGGAAGGGTTTTGCATGATTATGAAATCTTATCTTCTCATGACGATGCCATCTGGGATAACTTGTTAAATATGTACAAGCGATTTAACAGTCATGAAATAAAAGGAGCACGGTTACAGGTCTCGTATCACGATCAAAGCAAAGAACTGGTTACGGATGAAGATGGCTATTTTGGCGACTCCATAGTATTTCCCAAGTCAGCAGACATTCATTCTATCTGGCATTTTCCAAAACTGGAACTTCTGGAATCAGCTATAAACTTTACTCCTCCTGTGGAAGCCCTTGCAAAAGTTATTGTGCCTCCTGCATCAGCTAAATTCGGGGTTATCAGCGATATTGATGATACTATTTTAAAGACCAATGCAACCAGCATTCTAAAAACAGCTATGTATACCTTTACGGGAAATGCACATAGCAGACTATCATTCCCCGGCGTTTCATCGTTTTATCGTGCTTTAAATTCTGGAGGATCAGGTAATGAGCAAAATCCATTCTTTTACATCTCAAGTTCACCCTGGAATTTATATGATCTGTTAACTGATTTCATTGAAGTAAACAGCATGCCTGCGGGTCCGGTTTTTCTAAAAGATTATGGATTTTCGCATGACAAAATAATTTCTGATAGCCACGATCTGCACAAACTTAAGAAGATCAAAAAAGTTTTGGATGCATTTCCGGAAATGAACTTTATACTCATTGGAGACAGTGGACAAAAAGATGCAGAAATTTATGCTAAGGCAGCAGGTCAATTTCCCGGGAGAATTTTGGCGATCTACCTTCGCGATGTAGGACATGCGGAAAAATCAGCAAATACAAAATCTATATACGAAAAATCTGATTTAAAAATGAGGTTGTCTGATGACACTTTGGAACTTGCCCGACATGCTGCCGACCATGGATTTATTGCATCAGAAGCTATTGATATGATAATCGCCGATATTGAGCAATCAAAAGGAGAATCTATGCAGTAATTGCATACAATTCATCGCGCTGAGCTTTTACCCTTTCATCATTCAGATACTCATCAAATGTCATTCGTTTATCGAGTAACCCG
>CAUJFJ010000204.1 GCA_963169675.1 Bacteroidota bacterium | reverse complement strand
GGAGACAATGTGACTTATATTCCATCTGCATGGGATAATAAACACTTACTCACATTAACTGCAGGGAAAGAATTTGGCAAAAACTGGGAAATAGGAATTAAATGGAGGTATGTTGCAGGCAGACCTTATACACCGTATGATGTAGCAGCAACTGCCCTGAAAACTAACTGGGATGTCAGAGGTCAGGGCGTACTGGATTATACGTTATTAAATACTGAACGTTTAGCTGCTTTTCATCAGTTGGATTTACGCATTGACAAAAAATGGTTCCTCGACAAATGGTCGATTAATCTATATCTCGATATTCAAAATGTTTATGCATTTAAAGCCGAGAACCAGAAAATAATTAACGTAAGAACAGATGCAGCCGGTAATTTTATTACCGATCCGGCGGATCCAAGCAGATATTTGATTTATTATATTAAAGATGAATCAGGAACTGTACTTCCTTCTATAGGAGTTATCATAGATTTTTAAGATTCAACTGAACGATATAAAAAGCAAAAAGGCGGAAGACAAACTCTTCCGCCTTTTTCGGTTTACGCAATAATTTTATTGTTTTACAAATGCTGAACGAACTTCACTTCCTCCCGCATTTAAGATAACATTGTAGGAACCAGCTGCAAGAGAGCTGATGTCCAGAGTTGCTTGTTGATCACCGGCAATCTGAATACCTTTTGATTGCTGCATCACCTTGCTTCCTTTAACATCATAAACAGTCACCAAAACCGGGCTGGTTGCAGGTAAACGATAAGATAATGTAATTTTGTCACTAGCTGGATTTGGGAAAATAGAAACTTTCTGATCGGCAAGTGTTTCACTAACTCCAACTAAAGTTCCGGTAACGAGAATATCGTCTATTGAAACCAGATTATCATCATCTGCATCATGAACAAAAGTGATGTAAATAGTTTGACCAGCATATTGTGCAAGACTTGCTGAGAATGGACGCAATTCACCAATAAATCTGGCAGAATCAGAACCGGCATCATACTCGATGTACGTTCCATCTTGTCCATGCACAAAGCCGGGAGAAAATGTATAGGCACTAAAATCGAAACCGGAACCACTCAGGTATTGAGCAGCCTGAAACAATGTATCCGTAAAGCTGGATTCAATGTTGTCAGTTGTTGAAACCAAAACAGAATATCCATCAACATACAGTGGAGTTTGACGAGGTGCAGATGCCCAGCTTAAAACGGCACTTGCATCTGAAATCAAAATTGGTGGAGTCATCAGCCAGTTTCTATTTCCGGGAAGAAATCCGGCAAGCCAGCTGGAACTGAATAAGCACGCATCTACTGAATCGACACTGGCAAAGCCTCCTTCGCTCCAGAACCATTCCTGTGGTCGACTGTTGGCATCAGGTAGTGCATCAGCATCAAAATTTACCCATTGTGTATCGGTGCCACTGTTGAATGGCAAATAATTTCCTGTAGGGTCAACATCAAAATTTTCAAATAATAAGGTGTCACCCTGTGCATTGGCAAAGTAGCTGCCTGAAATGCATGACATAATTAGTAGTAGTTTTTTCATGAGGATTAATTTAAGTTATAGTAAAAGTTTACTTTACAAATATAGCCAATTTCAAAAATATTTGTATCAGAATTTTGTCATGAAATTCTAACCATAAGTCACTATTTTTCAGTCGATTGTCAACATCATGTAAATTACGGGGCTCTAAAAATAGTGATGACATGTATAAAAATGAATAGTTGTGCCATAATTGTGTCAGGCACCAAAGCATTGATAATAGAGGGTTTCAGCAAACAACGGACTAGTAAAATCAACGAAACAGTGTTTTTGAGAAGTACCATGGTATGGAACAGACCTGTATACTTATCGCAAAACTTGATTTGCAATACGATTCACATCGGAAGTACTTTTAACACCAAACAGGCGCAAGCCACAAAACCACACCTATGAAAGCGCTCGAAAAAATTTGTATTACACTGATCAGTTTACTCGTAACTGATTTTGCTTTCTCACAAACATCATGTGCACCTACTACTGCACAGGCAGATCTCGACATAAACAATGTTCGCACAACTATTTTAGTTGGTGGTGATATGTGGTGGGATTTGGCAAGTCCGAAATATGAAATACCTAAAGGAAGCAACAAACATTCCTTGTATGCCGGATCGTTATGGATTGGAGGAATTGATGCAGGCGGGTTAATCAAAGTAGCGGCACAAACATACAGACAAAATGGAACAGATTTTTGGGGAGGTCCCATTGATACTGTTCAGATTGATATTACAGCATCAAAATGCCTGCAATACGACAGACATTGGAAAGTATCCAAAACAGATGTAAAGAACTTTATTGATGATCCTACCACTGCAACCAATGATATCAAAAGCTGGCCCGGTAATGGTGATCCAACATCAAATGAAGGAACTTACTTAGCCCCTTATGTTGATGTGAATGGTGATGGCACTTATGATTATACTGATGGCGACTACCCGGGCTATAATTTTTCCGGTGTGTACCCAAATTCACCTGGCACTGTTAAAACTGTTTGTAATGATTATCTTTTTGGAGACCAAACCATCTGGTGGGTATTCAACGATGTAGGTAACATTCATGGTACAGGTTCCGATCCTATTGGCCTTGAAATCCGTGCACAGGCATTTGCTTTTCAAACCAATGATGAAATTAATAATATGACATTTTATAAATACCAAATCATAAATCGTTCATCAAATACGCTGACTCAAACTTATTTCGGTCAATGGGTCGATCCTGATCTAGGATATTCAGACGATGACTATGTTGGGTGTGATGTAGACAGAGGACTTGGCTTTTGCTATAATGGCGATGCTGATGATGAAACCGCAGGTGGCTATGGATTAAATCCACCTGCAGTGGGAATTGACTTCTTTCAAGGCCCTTTAGCAGATATAAATGATAACATTGACAATGATAAAGATGGTTGTCTAGACTGTACATTCGTTACCGATTCAGCAGGGGTTGTAACTACGGTTGATGATAATATATTGCGTGAACAAATTATCATGTCGAAATTCGTTTACTATGATAATGTTAATAACTCTCCGGTCGGAAATCCAAATGGATATACTGATTTTTATAACTATCTTAGAGGATATTGGCTCGATAATCAACCCATAACTTTTGGTGGTAACGGCCGCGACCCGGGAAATCCTGTTTGTGACTATATGTTTCCAGGTGATACAGATCCAATGTTTCCCGGACAAAACTGGACTGAAGCTACTGCAAATAATCCTGTGGGAGATCGAAGGTTCATTCAATCGGCTGGTGTATTTACTTTAGAACCTGGTGCTGTCAATTATATAACAACCGGTGTGGTTTGGGCTCGTGCTACAACAGGTGGGCCACAGGCAAGTATAAGTTTAATTAAATCAGCTGATGATAAAGCACAGGCTTTATTTGACAATTGCTTTAAACTCATTGACGGTCCAAACGCACCGGATTTAGCAGTGAGAGAACTCGATAAAGCAATTATACTAACACTTACCAATACCAACATTCCTGAAATAGAACAATATGTTGCAAAAGATCCTACTATTACCGGCTTTCCAGATTCATTAACCTACTTTAAATTTCAAGGCTATCAGATATTTCAATTCAAAGATGAAACCGTTACGGTGGCAGATATCGGCAATCCAGATAAAGTAAGATTGGCAGCACAATGTGATGTTAAAGATGGAATTGCCCAACTGGTCAACTTCTATTATGAACCCTCTCTGAATGCAAATATGCCGGTTGAGCAAGTGAATGGCAGTGATAAAGGAATTAACCATACATTCCTGATCAAACAAGACCTGTTTGCAACCGGGAACACAGCATTAATTAACCACAAGACATATTATTTCACTGTGGTGGCTTATGCACATAATAATTACAAACAATATGACCCCAGTGATCCATATCAATTAGACGGCCAGAAAAAACCATACCTGTCGGGTAGAAACAATATTAAAACTTATACCGCTATTCCTCATATTCCGGTTGTTGAAAATATTGGAACTGTATTGAACTCTCAATTTGGTGACGGACCTAAAATTAAAAGAATTGAAGGAAGCGGAAATGGAGGCATGATCGTTGATTTTGATGATGCAACAGTTAATGAAATTGTGACTCCACCCTATTACCGCACCTTTCAACCTGTTTACAAAGCATTGAAAGCTCCGGTAAAAGTAAAAGTATATGACCCTATGATCATTGATCCTTTGCAATATGAAATAAGATTTGATACTGTTAGTCAGGTGGCTAATTACACACTTTCAACAAGTGACCAGTCATTAGTTATAAACTCCGATTACAATATTGCTACACCTGATGAACTTGTAGTTCCGGAATGGGGACTTACCTTCCAGGCTTCATCATGCATTGAACCGGGCGATACTCTGGATCCTAAAAATGGATATCTGGAAAGTTCTATTGAATTTAAAAATGAAGCAGCTAAATGGTTAGAAGCTGTTGCAGATGTCGATAATATCGGAGGAGATCCGAATGATTGGATCAGATCCGGGACTTCTTCCAATGACCCTTACAATAAAGTGGATGATCAGGAAGTATATGAAAATGTTGTCAATGGAACATGGGCTCCTTATAAGCTGGTTTCAAGAGATCCATTCCATCCAAGATTG
>CAUJFJ010000203.1 GCA_963169675.1 Bacteroidota bacterium | reverse complement strand
ACAAAACGTGCACTACTGGTTGGGTACTTATCAAAAAACCGTCTTATTGCTTCAACGGTATATACATGTCCTTTTTGCCCTGCAAAAGAAGAAATTTGAATAAACTGCTCGCCATTTGACTTATCCGGAAAATTTCTTCTTTTAAATCTGTCAAGATCGATTCCAAGATAGAGTAAAAATCCTTTTTCTGTATTTACGGTGAGCCGTGCCACACGCTGCCGGATATAATCTGAAACAAACATCGGAAAAATATTAGGGCGGTCGAAGGTTGCTTTCAATTTACGTTTGTAGCTTTCCTTATTATCGAATTCCGTGGCATCATAACCATGAAAAGTTACAATTACGGGAATATCATTTCTGGTGAAATTTTCAGTTACTTTTAAAGCTTCGAAGCCAAAGTGACAATGGATCACATCAGGTTTGAATGAATCGATCAATTCATTTAATTTCCTGGAAAATGCACTGTTTTTTTCATCAAGAACCAGATCCCTTTTCCACAATTCCCATTTGAGACGTCTGACAATCCGATTGGGTTGCCATTTAATTTCCGTCACCTTGTCATACTGAAGCAATTCGGCATCACCTTTTTCGGTACACAAAACATGCACGTCACAAAATTCCGAAAGTGCTTTTACCTCATTATATACAAAAGTCAGCGTTCGGGCGCCGAACCCTTCCGAAAAAACCAGAACTCTCATAAATTTACCACTCAAGTAGAATTAATAATACAAGGTGTCAAAAATACGAAATTAGGGGTTTCCATAACATCCCCGCTAAGGGAAAAGTGATATAAATAATTAATTGATGGCTATTTCACATCGCGGGGAAAATCGAAAAGAGTTTCCGGAACTTCTTTCACCATACCAGGAGCTAGATCCCCCAGCAACAAATTCCCGAAACGAACCCTAAACAATCGCAAAGTCGGAAATCCAACTGCAGCGGTCATTTTCCGGATTTGCCTGAACTTACCTTCTGTCAGCACAATAGAAATCCAGCGTGTTGGCCCGTGGCGGTCATCCCGTATTTTTTTTGTTCTGGGAGCGAAATCAGGAGCTGAAACCAGCCTTGTTACTTTACATGGTTTGGTCATATATTTCACATTCCGGATTCCAATCAGCACTCCATTTCTTAGGCGATCGAGGGCAACCTCATCAATATCGCCATCGACCTGAGCATAGTACTCCTTCTCAATCATGCTGCTGCGGGCTCGTTCACTCATAACGCCACTGGTGGTCAGCAAAAGCAATCCTTCACTATCTTCATCCAGTCGACCAATAGCCATTGTTCCTTCCGGGAAATCGTACAATTCACCCAGCAACTTCTTCTTTGGGAGCTCGCACACAAACTGGCTCAGGTATCCGAACGGTTTATGCAATAAAAAATGACGGTAGGTCTGCATCATTACTGGTTCAATTTCTTTTCTTTTCCCAACAAAAGATTATTCGTTCCGTTCACAGCTTCGAGGATACTAACTTCGTTAAATGCAGGAGCCAGAAAATTCCGCATGCTTTGCAGAACATCATCCGACATGGTGGCGCTCATTGTATTATATAGTAAGAATCCTTTCGGAGCTAAATTTTTCAGAACCAAATTTAAGAAAGCTTCTGACTGAAAAATGTCAGGAACCCGGTCTATGATAAAGACATCCATTATTATAAGATCAAACAGGGGATGCTGATTTTCCATAAAAGCAAAGGCATCGTCATGGACAAGTTTGAGGTTACTATAATTGAGTAAATCGAATTCATTTTGGGCAATAGCAATTATCTCCTCATCAATATCCACCAGGGTGATATGCGCTTCAGAGTGGAAATCGTGTCTTATAGTAGGCACCACTGAACCACCACCCATACCCAGAACCAAAATATTACGAAAGTTATTTCCAAATTTTATGGCTTTGAGTCCGGCTTTAAGGACTTTTTGTAGCGAGCCATATGAGTAATTGCTGTTTTTGGTGTCAATTATTTTAACACCATTCACCAGGTTAATTTCAATATTTCCGCTAAAGCGGGATGTATAATTTCTGAGCCTTACGGGATATAAAAAACTTAAAAGGTAATTAATCATGACAAAACCGAATCCGGCGGAACTTGATAAATAGTGATTTTAATCGCGATGAGCAACCAGCAGGCGTAATGCTCCATGGAACTCCGGCAATTGTCTGTACTCTCCGAAACGAGCATCCCATTCACCCGACTTCAACATTTGCTCAAAATGATGGAGCATTGGAGATTTGATATTTTCTTCAAGAAATCCCCAGGCTGACTGTGCATCGCGAATTTCCTTTTCCAGGAAAGCTTCAGGCCGGCCATAGAAAGCTTCCTGAAAGCCATCAAGACAGTCCAAAGTAACGGGAATTTTCTGAATGCTGCAATTCGCCCCAAGAGCTTTCACAATACTATTTATAGGTGGGTATCGCTTTGATTCCACTGCAACCAGTTCCGGAAAGCAGGAAGCCAACCATCCCAGGTGTAAGGCACCCGGATCGAAGGTCATAATAACTACCGGCCCTTTGGTCACTCTTCGCATTTCAGCAATTCCCCGATCCAGATCTTTCCAATGGTGGATGGTAATCATAGCCATGGCTGCATCGAATGAATTATCGTCGAATGGCAACAATTCAGCGGAGGCATTAATGGCGGGGGATTTGCCGGCTGCTAGTCGCTGTTGCCTCATATTTGCAGAGGGCTCAACTGCAATTACCAGTCGGTTCGCAGGCTCATAGGAACCGGTTCCTGCACCAACATTTAATATAGTGATTGCATTACCCAGGGCCTCTGTTACGAACCCGGCAATGGCAGGATCAGTTTTTCGAACCGAACTATATTTTATTGGAGACGCATCATAATTGAATGCCTTACCGGTGAAATTCATGGTATTTTAGTTTAATAAGGAAACTTTATAGGAGTACTATTTATTATTGGATGAAGCAATTTATGAATTCTTTTCAGGGAAAAACCGACTCCAAATAGAAAATCGGTGAATTTAAAAGTTAATTAAAGGTAATAATTAGATACCAAAATTTTCAATTTTCAGAGGAGGAAATCAAAAAACTGACGTCTGAAATTACATTTTCCCATAGCAGGAGCTTGTTAATAACGCAAAATTATTCACAATTTTAGCAGTGAAACACCTCTTTTTTCATAGGTAAAGAAGCGTTAAAAAGTCTGTTACATTGCTATTTTAAGAGGAAAAACCAGTTGATTTACCTATGAAAAAATGATAAAAAAACCGGCATTGGAAAAATAATACAAACACTTCAAAACCCTTGTCAATTCAGCGATTCACAGGTTTTTCAGAGTGTAAAAATGAAACCAAAATACTGTGTTAAGCATAAACTTATGGTGATTCCCTATGAAACTTAAAAAAACCTTGTGAAACTCATAGAGGAAACAGCCGGTGAAAAAATCAACAATTGTTCAAAACATTTATTTACATCCGGTACTATGTAAATAAATATTTTGTTTCTTCGAGGTATTAATCTTAAAAACAAAACCACTACAGTAATGGCAACAAAAGCTAAGAAAAAAGCTCCGGCTAAAAAAGCTCCGGCTAAAAAGGCACCTGCTAAGAAGGCTGCTGCAAAGAAAGCTGCTCCTAAAAAAGCTGCTGCAAAGAAAGCTGCTCCTAAAAAAGCTGCTGCTCCAAAGAAAGCTGCTAAAAAAGCTGCTCCAAAAGCAAAACGTAAACCAAATGCTGCATTCATGAAAGAAATGCAAATTGGTGCTGCTTTACAGCCAATCGTTGGAAACAAGGCATTACCACGTACTGAAGTTACTAAAAAACTTTGGGCGTACATTAAGAAAAACAATCTGCAAGACCCTAAAGAGCGTCGTAACATCAATGCAGATGAGAACCTTAAGAAGGTTTTCGGTGGAAAGAAAACTGTTAGCATGTTCGAAATGACCAAGCTGATCAGCAAACACCTTTCTTAATCGTTGCATGAATAAAAAAAGCCGCTTTCACTCTGAAAGCGGCTTTTTTTTTGTCCAATATCGTACTGATATTATTGAGGCCTATCGATTTCTTTCTGAAAGATCCGGTACCTTTTCGAGATTTTACCTCCCAGTTTTTCCAATTCAGCCCGCATCAATAAATTTTCTTCTAAAATTAAATGACTGTCCAGCGTTTTCATTCCTAATTGCCTGGCCGATTCCATAAGGGCCACCCCCATCAAAACATTTAAACCGTTTCCGCGGTGGCGGGCATCGACTGCCCCAAGTAACAGATCCAATCGAGTGGAACTTCGCATCGATTGCAGCAAATAAAACCATCCTATCGGGAAGAGCTTCCCCTTTGACTTCCTGAATCCGGAACTGATATTCGCCATTGAAATCACGAAGGAAACGGGTGTTCCGTTTTTGTCGACCACTACTTTAACCAATCGGGGATCTAGAACACTCAGGTATTGTGCAGCCAGTTCCTGAATATCTGATTCCGTCATGGGAACAAAACCGAAAATATGGCTGTATGCACTATTCATTAATTCCATCACCGGTTTAAAAAACGGCTTGAGTTCCTTTCGCGATTTAAATTCGAGCACCCTGAAACCATTCCTGGTAATAATTCTGTTGTAAATTGCTTTATACACCTCCGGTATTTGATCGGGAACCGGAATCACATAACTGACACAATCTTTGAATTTCGTGAATCCCATCTTTTCAAAATGGCTCGCAATAAAAGGTTGGTGACTAACCGAGGCAATGACCGGTTCCAGATGAAATCCCTCCACCTGTATTCCCTGAGGGTCTTTATCGGATAATCCGAAAGACCCAATTAGTAGTTTCATTCCTTTTTCATTTGCCCATTTCGTAACGGCCTGAACCAAGGAGGAAGAAACTTTATAGTCATCGATAAATTCCGGCTGATAAAACCTGGCGGTTGCATTGCCATGAGTTTCATTCCAGTTATGATGAATAATTCCCATGATTCTTCCTACTACTTCACCATTTAAAAAAGCTAAAAAACGAATCACTTCGCAACTTTCCAGATTCCGGTTTTTTAAAGGATTGTGAAAATGAAATTCATCCCGCCACAGCGGTGGTACAAAAGCGGGATAATTACGGTTTAGAATGGCCGGTAATTTAATGTAAATAGCCAGATCATTCCCTGATTTTACTTCACGGATTTGAGGCACTGAAGACATAGGATCAGCAGCATGGTTCATTCGCCTAAAGATACCTGAAAACACAATGTTGCTATCTTCAAAATTCATAATTTTGCACCTCTAAAAAACTATAAAACTATGTCAACCGGAAAAATTAATGTTCAAACAGAAAACATCTTTCCCATCATCAAAAAATTTCTGTATTCGGACCATGAAATCTTCCTGAGAGAACTGGTTTCCAATGCAGTAGATGCCTCTCAAAAACTTCGTACACTTGCTTCCGCCAACGAATTTAAAGGCGAAACAGGAGAGCTTGAAGTAACGGTAACTATAAATAAAGAGGCTAAAACACTAACTATTTCTGACCGCGGGGTTGGTATGACGGCTGAAGAAATCGACCGTTACATCAATCAGATTGCCTTTTCAGGAGCGGAAGAATTCGTAACCAAGTACAAAGATAAAATGGATTCGGGTGCTATAATCGGGCATTTCGGACTCGGTTTTTACTCAGCATTTATGGTTGCAGCGAAAGTTGAAATTGTCACCCGCTCCTTCCGTGAAGAAGGAGAAAAAGCCGTTCGCTGGGAATGTGATGGCAGCCCTGAGTTTACGCTTTCAGAAACAACCCGGGCCGATCGTGGAACGGATATTATTTTGCATATCAATGAGGAATCCGAAGAGTTTCTGGAGACTGCCCGAATAGAAAATTTGCTCCAGAAATACTGCAAATTTTTACCGGTTTCAATCAAGTTTGAAGACAAAATAATTAACAACACCAGGCCGGCATGGACTAAAAAACCGGCTGAGCTTACCGAAGATGATTACAATGCTTTTTATAAGGAGTTGTATCCATTTTCTGAAAATCCGTTGTTCCACATTCATCTGAATGTCGACTATCCTTTTAGCCTTACGGGAATACTTTATTTCCCTAAGCTGAAAAAGAATATTGAGGTTCAGAAAAATAAAATACAGCTGTACTGCAATCAGGTTTTCGTGACCGATTCTGTTGAAGGAATTGTTCCTGATTTTTTAACTTTACTACATGGTGTAATTGATTCGCCCGACATTCCGTTGAATGTTTCCCGCAGCTATTTGCAGAGCGATACCAATGTAAAAAAGATCAGTTCACATATCACCAAAAAGGTAGCCGACCGACTGGAAGAATTGTATAAAGAGAGCCGCACTGATTTTGAATCGAAATGGGACGACATTGGTGTTTTCATTAAATATGGCATGTTGAGCGATGAGAAATTTTATGATCGCGGACAAAAATTCTGTTTGCTAAAAAATATAGATGGTCAGTATTTTAATCTGGAAGAATACCGGAATAAAGTACAGCCTTTGCAAACCGACAAGAATAATAAACTTGTTTATTTGTACACATCAAACCCTGAAGATCAACATGGATTTGTGACCGCAGCAAAGAATAAAGGTTACGATGTTTTGATTATGGAAGGACCACTTGATGCACACTTCCTGAATGCATTGGAATCAAAACTCGAAAACACTTCTTTTGTTCGTGTGGATGCTGATACGGTAGATAAACTCATTCTTAAAGAAGAGAATACCACATCGGTACTTACAGACGAAGAAGTAGAGAACCTGAAATCGTTCGCACAATTAAATGTACCTAAAGAGCAGTATACAGTAGTATTGGAAAATCTTTCACCGGATGATGCGCCGGTAACTATAACCCGTCCCGAATTTATGCGTCGCATGAAGGAGATGTCGAGTGTAGGTGGCGGATACGATTTCATGGGTGGCATGTCGGAGCAATTTAATGTGGTGGTGAACACGAATCATCCTTTAATGAGTAAAATCCTGAATGAAACGGATGAGCAAATCAAAACTTTCAAAATGAAACAGGCTATTGATCTGGCACGTTTATCACAAAACTTACTCAAAGGTGAAGAACTTACACAGTTCATTCAAAAGGCTGTCTCAACACTTTAAATAAATTAATTTTCGCTGCTGCACTTCAATCGGGAAATGGTTGGGTGCAGCAGTGAATTAAATATAGCACATGAATTTTGTTTATTACATTTTGATTGGGGCAGTGGCAGGCTGGCTAAGCGGAAAAATAATCCGTGGAAGCGGTTTTGGTGCTTTGGGAAATATTATAGTTGGGATATTGGGCGGAATAATCGGAGGTTGGTTATTCAGCAAACTGGGAGTATCATCGGGAGGCGGCATTGCCGGGTCCCTTTTCACCTCTGTTATTGGAGCCGTAATATTAGTTTACCTTTTGAAATTTTTAGGTAAGAAGTAATTTTTTACTTCCGAAATCCATTTGAAAAGCGACTCACTTTATTATTGAGTTTTACCTGTTCAAAATAACCACCGAGGTTGAGTGCTACAGTAATCGTATTTAATGACCGGGCCTCATCGGTGATAGCAAAAAACCGGTGATATCGAACGGTGATGGACGGTCCGAAAAAAAATGCACGGACTCCTAAAGTTGCAACGGGACCGCTTTGCCAGTTTTCACGAAATAGTTGCCAGGCATAACCACCACCAAGAAACCAACCAGCATCGCTGTAAAAATCTTTTGAAGCATTGTGGCCAAAATTAAATTCTGCCAGTAATGGTAAATCTGCAAAAATATATGACAAGGTATCGGCATCTGTTTCGGGATGATAACCGGCACTGATTTGGCTACCAATTGAAAAAGAAAAATCGGAGAGACCGCGGGTAAGAGATAATGTTGGCTGATACCCAAGCTGATAAATCAGTTCCTGAGACTCATCGAGACTATACATGGAAACACCGGCACCGGCGGCATGTTTAATTTGCTGCGATAGCACAAACGTTTTTTTCATCGTCCCCAAGGTTCTCTTTTTTTGCGCAGTAACAGCACCGGGAATTAAGAGCATCAGGCAGAAGCAACCGACAATAATATTTCGGATCATCATTTGGATATTAATGAGAAACGAAAGTAAGTCAAAAAAAAGTCTGCTCCCAATTAAAATAAATCCTTCAAAACGGAGTTAATCGTTTAAACAACTATCTTACAATGATTTACGGGTGAATAAGTAAAAATATCCGAATAATTTTGTATCTTGTGGCTCTAATCAAATAACCAGTTAAAAATTAATCAAATGGCATTAGAAATTACCGGAAAAGTTATCCAAATTCTGCCTCTTGAAACGGGAGAGGGAAAAAACGGACAGTGGAAAAAGCAGTTTTTCATTTTGGAGTACATGGATGGCAACTATCCAAAGAAGCTTAGTGTTTCTGTGTGGGGCGACAAAACGGAATCGATCAGAAATTTACAGCCGGGGGCAAACATTAAAGTTTCTTTTAATGTTGATTCCCGCGAATACAATGGACGTTGGTACACCGATGTTAGAGCATGGAAAATTGAAACAGGCGGAGCGGCATCAGCACCTTCAAATGATGCTCCTGCGTTCGATGAACCAGCGATGTCTGACAGCAACGGATTCAACGGAGCACCCGACAACGACCTTCCATTCTAAAAAAACTACATCAATTACATTGAGGGACGCACTGCAAAGTTCGTCCCTTTTTTGTTTCTTTGAATTCTTAAAAAGTAACAAATCATGAAAAAATACTTGTTGATCGTTCTGTTTGTCATAATTAGTTTTCCGGTCATTTCCGGTGAGGGAATGTGGTTGCCAATCTTTCTCAAGCAACTGAACGAAGCTGATATGCAATCGAAAGGCATGAAAGTTTCGGCCGACGCCATTTACAGTGTAAACAATTCCAGCATGAAAGATGCCGTCGTATTATTTGGCGGAGGTTGCACAGGCGAAATTATTTCCGAACAAGGCTTATTGCTTACCAATCACCACTGTGGATTTTCACAAATTCAATCGCATAGCTCGGTGGAAAAAGATTATTTAAAAAATGGATTCTGGGCATATAGCGCTGAGGAAGAACTGGCTTGTCCGGGCCTCACCGCAACATTTATCATCCGCATAGAAGATGTAACACAAAAAATGTTGGCACTGTTGCCAGCAGGAATAATGGAACCTGAAAGAGATCTGAAAATAAAAGAGTTGGCTGCTGCAATGGAAAAAGCAGCTGTTGAAGGCACCCACTACACTGCTAGCATTAGACCATTTTATAATGGGAATCAGTTTTATTTGTTTGTGATGGAAACATTTAAAGATGTTCGGATGGTAGGCGCCCCACCCTCTTCCATTGGAAAATTTGGTGGCGACACTGACAACTGGATGTGGCCCCGCCATACCGGTGATTTTGCATTGTTTCGTATTTATGCAGGTGCCGACAACAAGCCTGCTGAATATTCCAAAGAAAATAAACCCTTTAAACCACGTCACTCATTTCCTGTTTCTGTGAAAGGTGTTCAGCCGGGAGATTTTACCATGGTATATGGTTTCCCGGGACGAACTACACAATACATTCCTTCTGCTGCAGTGAGCACGACACTGGAAGTTGCCAATCCCGCAAGAATTAAAATAAGAACCGAACGTTTGCGCATTATTGATGCCGCTATGCGTTCGGGTGATAAATTACGAATACAATATGCTGCCAAACAAGCTACGATCGCCAATGCCTGGAAAAAATGGCAGGGCGAATCGAAAGGCTTGAAGCGTATGAATACCATTGCAACAAAAAAATCGGAAGAAGAAGCATTTCAAAAGTGGGCTGCTGATGCCGGCAAAGCTGAATATGCAAATCTGATTTCTGACTATGAAACTACCTATGCGCAATACAGACCATTGCTAAAAACCAATGATTATATTAATGAAGCTGCATTTGGTGTAGAATTAATCCGCTATGCCCGCGCTTACAACAAACTCGCCATGTTGTGCGAAGCAAATCCTGTTGATGAAAAAGCTGTAAAAGATGAAGCTGCTCGAATATTAGCAGGTGCAAAAGGATTTTTCAGGGATTTTGATGAGGGCACCGACAAACAATTATTTGTGTCAATGATGCAGATGTATATGAATGATGTGGATGCATCTATGCATCCCGCTTATCTCAAAGAACAGCTTGCAAAAAATAAAAACAACTGGATTGCATTTGCCAATACTTTATATGCAAAATCAATGCTCAGCGACTCCATCAAAGTGCGAACATTGCTATCAGGATTTACTTCATCCAAATCGAAAAAATTATTGAAGGATCCTGCATTTATACTTGCGAAAAGTTTTGCAGCTATTTATCTCGATAAAATCGAAACCGATTTCGTGAAGCTCAACACTAAAATAAATACACTCAACCGTATTTATATGGCTGCACAAATGGAGATGAAGCCTGCCCACATGTTTTATCCTGATGCAAATTCCACATTACGTGTTGCCTATGGGAATGTGAGTGGCTATGAACCTGCAGATGGCGTTACCTATGATCATTTCACTACCATTGAAGGAATCATGGAGAAAGAAGATGCCTCCATAGAAGAGTTTGAAGTACCTCAACGCTTGAAAGAATTGTACAAAACAAAAGATTATGGTGTATACGGGGTAAACGGAACTTTACCTGTGGCCTTTGTGGCATCTAATCATACCACTGGCGGCAATTCGGGCAGTCCAGTGCTCAATGCCAATGGCGAACTCATAGGAACCAATTTCGATCGTGTGTGGGAAGGCACTATGAGTGATATAGATTTCGATCCCGAAAGATGCCGGAATATTTCATTGGATATCAGGTATACACTTTTTGTAATCGACAAATATGCCGGGTGCAGCAGACTGATTCAGGAAATGAAAATCGTTAATTAATCTGTTATAAATCTTTCCTGCTCTGCCTTGGATGGCACACGGCATTCTTTGCGCTTGCCAAACCATTTGTATCTGTTTGCTGCAATGAAATTGTAAATTCCGTCTCTGACAAAGGCTGGAATTATAATAAAAGCATAAAGCAGATTCCAGGGTATCCCCATCAACCTGAAAACATGTAAAGCAGCGGTGGAATGTGTGTACACAATTTCACCGGTTACCAGCACTACAGAATCAGGAAATTTTTGATTTGAAGAAAAGTGTTTCTTTAATACCGATTGACCAAAATTGCTTTGCAGCGATGCGAATTTTATTTTTCGTTTGGTATCCTGTTTTATTATAAAATCAACAAACCTGTTACATAATCCGCAGTACCCGTCAAAGAGTATCACATTTTCATTCATGATCAGAAGGGCTTTTCTATAACGGCCATAGTGATTCTGCTGATGCACACCATTTTTCCTTCTTCGTTAACAATATCAATGCTCCAAACCTGTGATTTCTTTCCTACATGCACCGGGCGGGCAGTCGCATAAACATAACCCGAAGAAACCGGCCTTAGATGATTGGCATTTATCTCCATACCAACACACGAATACTTGGATGCATCTACTGTTAACACAGCCGCAATACTTCCCAGCGTTTCAGCCAGCGCAACAGAGGCTCCGCCATGAAGAATATTCATGGGTTGTACCGTGCGATGATCAACAGGCATTTTACCTTTCAGGAAATCACTTCCTATTTCTATTATTTCAATACCCAAATGTTCCACCATATTGTTTTTGGTGAGAGGGAGAATATCGGTGAGCGTGTAGTTAGAAAACCAGATCATCATATTAATTATTAAAACACTTTTAAGTGCATACTAACATTTCTTAATCCCAATATTCGTTAGAATAAGGTGGATTTCGGTTTCCGAAAATTCCTCTTGGGAAAACACTCTTGTATATTTCTCCCATGAAGATTCTCACCCGTAAAGTATAGATTGGTGAATTAAAAGATTCGTTAATTTTAGAGTTATTTATGATTAACTGGCGATATCCCAAACCACCACTTAATCCAAACCATCTGAATATGCGATAGGTTACCACCACCGAAGGCCCTGTTAACAACACACCGCCTTCATCCAGTTTTTTTGTTTTGACTTCCCCATTTACATTCTCATAGTAGGTCCAGAATGCGGTGCCAATACCGGTCATCATAGGCATGGTAACCTGCCAACGCTTACTTTCATAAAAAGTATACTCAGCACTCAGCGTTAAATAATTCATCGATAATAAGGCATTGAGTGTGGTATCAAAATCGGTTTCGGTTCGTACTGTTTTCGACGAAACTACATCGGAAGCAATGCCGGCAAATCCAAGTCCTAATCGTACCTTCCTTTTAAAATCGAGTCCCAGCCGCAACTCATTTGTGACAGCTGATTTTCCGGCCACCAGTGAATTCGATCTGTCGAGGGTTAGAAAAAATGAGGGCTTGTTCTTAAAAGTAACGTATGGTCCCTCCTTTTCCATTCCGGTACTTTGTTGGGCAAATAGCTCACCCGTGCCGATTTGCATTAACAGCAGGGACCAAAAGGCAGCTATTCGGAATAATTTCATGTTTCTGGAACGTTGAAGGGCGAATAATATTCCAAAGGTCGTAAAAAATAAGAAGTCCCGGGGTAACCGGGACTTCTTCAACAATCTTATTCAATACTTTTCTTTAAAAATCACCCGGTCGGTTAGACTCAGGGGTTTGAGAATAGGGAACTGTTTGCGGAATAAAATCTTCTTTCGCGTTTGGCTTACTGTAATCATATGGCCAACGGTGAACTTCTGGAATTGGACCCGGCCAGTTACCATGAACGTGTTCAACAGGTGCAGTCCATTCCAATGTATTTGAGTTCCATGGATTTTGTGGTGCTTTGCGACCACGATAAATGGAATAGAAGAAGTTGAAAGCAAAGATCACCTGAGCAACACCGGCAATGATGGCGAAAACAGAAATCAATTCATTGATATTGATCAACTGATCGAAACCTTCATAAGCAGTATTTGCATAGTAACGACGAGGTACACCGGCAAGACCGATGAAGTGCATTGGGAAGAATACGCCATAAACACAAATGATCGTAATCCAGAAATGCAGGTAACCAAGTGATTTATTCATCATGCGACCATACATTCTCGGGAACCAGTGATAAACACCGGCGAACATACCGAAGATTGCAGAGCTACCCATTACAATGTGGAAGTGGGCAACAACGAAATAAGTATCGTGCAGGTTGATATCGAGTGCAGAGTCACCAAGGATAATACCTGTTAATCCACCGGTGATAAAGAATGAAACCAGACCGATGGCAAAGAGCATGGCCGGTGACAAAACAATGTTGGCTTTCCACAGTGTGGCAATATAGTTGAACACTTTTACTGCGGAAGGAATAGCTACCAACAGGGTTGTGAATACGAATACAGATCCCAGGAATGGGTTCATACCTGTAACGAACATGTGGTGACCCCAAACGATGAATGAAAGGAATGCAATCACTAACATCGAACCGATCATCGCTTTATAACCGAAGATTGGTTTACGTGCCATTGTTGAAATTACTTCAGACGCCAGACCAAGAGCAGGAAGAAGTACGATGTATACCTCAGGGTGACCCAGGAACCAGAATAAATGCTGGTATAAGATCGGGCTACCACCGGTATGATCCAAAGGAACGCCACCGATAAAGATGTCTGATAAATAGAAGCTGGTTCCCATACTTCTGTCGAACACCAGTAACAGCGCAGCGGCTACAAGAACAGGGAATGAAAGAATACCAAGAATAGCAGTAATAAGGAATGCCCAGACAGTAAGAGGAAGGCGTGTCATAGACATACCTTTAGTTCTGAGGTTGATTACAGTAGCAACATAGTTAATACCACCAAGGAGAGCGGAAACGATGAACAAAACCATCGAAACCAACCAAAGGGTCATACCTAAACCGGAACCCGGGATTGCCTGTGGGAGTGCACTTAGAGGAGGATAAACTGTCCATCCACCTGATGCAGGACCTGCTTCGATGAATAATGAACCGAACATAACTAAAGAAGAAGCTGCAAAGAACCAGAACGAAAGCATATTCAGCAATCCGGAGGCCATATCGCGGGCTCCAACCTGCAAAGGAATAAGAAGGTTACTAAACGTACCGGAAAGACCACCGGTAAGAACCATGAACACCATGATTGTACCGTGAATCGTAACTAAAGCCAGATAAAATCCGGAATCCAGTTTTCCATCTTTACCCCACTTACCGATCATGCTTTCCAGGAACGGGAATGTTTCATCAGGCCAGGCCAGTTGCAACCTGAATATCATCGACATACCCATGGCCAAAAATGCCATAATAATGGCAGTGACCAAGAATTGCTTCGAGATCATTTTATGGTCGGTGCTGAAAATGTACTTGGTAATAAATGTCTGGTGATGATCGTGGTGGTGATCATCATGGCCATGGTCGTGCACATCGTGAGCTACGGCATGTCCTGAATGAGTATTATCTCTTACTTCCATCTGAATTTATGTTGATGTGCTTATTTCTTAATTCTGTTAATTCAATTACAGAGCTACTTCGGTATTAACCGTTGAAGCTGTTGTATTGTTTTGCTCAAGTTCTGCTGTTGGAGCTGCATCAATAATTTTCTTTTCGCCTTTCAGCCAATTACTGAATTCTGCCGGTTCATCTACAACCACAGTCATTTTCATATTATAATGCGCTACACCACAAATCTTGTTACATAGCAATACATAATCGAATTTTTCATTTTTAGTAATGCCCTTCATTTCATTGGTAGTGATAGTTGCTTCCATATAGAAACGGGTATCCATACCGGGAACACAGTTCATTTGGGTTCTGAAGTGTGGGAAATAGGCGGAGTGAATTACATCACGCGAGTTGAAAATAAACTGAATAGGAACTCCTTTTGGAAGATGCATTTCATTTCCTTTGGTCATGATATCATCTTTAGATGCAGGGTCACTGTAATCGATTCCCAATGGATTGGTATCGCTGATCAGTTTGTAATAAGAGCGACCTAATTTATTATCGGGTCCTGAGTAACGGGTGATCCAGTTAAACTGATAGCCATAAACCTGAACTACCATTCCGTCATCAGGATGTCCCTGAGTCATTTTATTCCATTCACGTAAACCGGTTACAATTAAAGCTGAAAGAACGATAGTAGGAACAACGGTCCAGATTAACTCCAGTTTGTGATTATCAGGATAGAAGAGTGCTCTTCTGTTTTTATTGTGTTGATATTTGTAAACAAACCAGAATAACATGACTTGAGTGATAAAGAACACTACTCCGATAACTGCAAAATTAATATTCAACAGAAAATCTGTTTCAGCTCCATGAACAGAAGCAGCCACAGGAAGCATGAAAGGCTGATACTTGATAGTCATATAAACCATCAGCGCAAGACCAATTACCATAAATAGCATCATACCGATACTATTCATGCTGTTATCTCGTTTCTGCGCTACGTCCTCATCTTCTCCCGAGAGAACAGAAGCCATTTGCGAAACACTCATCAGTCGTATTACTACCAGTGTACCCAGCAGTATGGTGATCATCATCAGGAAGCTCATTACTTATCCTTTATTATTCTGTTAATCAATACTCTTTTTATACTCGACAATTAAATTGAATGGTGTAAGCTTTCCTGCAACAGCGGGTGTTTTTCGCGCAGCAATGGAGCTTTAGCCAGAGAAGTCTGAATTACATACATGAACAATCCCAGGAATCCGAGCGTTGTTCCAATTTCCATCCAGCCAATGTGCCAGTGTTCTTTAACTACTCCCGGAGTTACCATCAGGAATACATCAATCCAGTGACCAATAAACAATACCACTGAAATAGTCATCAGAAGATTGAGTTTACGTTTCGCATCGCGTGTCATCAGCACCAGGAATGGAGCAATGAAGTTGATGAGGAAGTTAGCTATGAACAATGGACGATAATGTTCGAAACGAATCATGAAGTAGGTTACCTCTTCAGGGATGTTGGCATACCAGATCAGCATGAATTGTGCAAACCACAGGTAGGTCCAGAAAATACTGAAGGCAAACATAAATTTACCGGCATCATGCAGGTGATGTTCTGTGATGAACGGCATATTACCTTTCTTCACCAGGTAAACCAGAATGAAGTTCATTACGGCAATACCGCTGATAAACATCCCGGCAAAGGTATACCAGCCAAACAAGGTAGAGTACCAGTGGGTATCGATTGACATGATGAAATCCCATGCTGAAGTCGAAGATGTTACTGCAAACAATACCAGGAATGTGGCTGAATATTTTCTAGCTTTCAAATAATTGGCACTACCACCTTCGATATCTTCTTTTAGGCTCAGCTTACGGAACAAGCGGGTGAAGCCAATCCAGATTGCGAAATAAGCCAGCATCCGGATAACAAAGAAAGGAAGATTCAGATAGCCTGATTTACCAGCAATGATTTTGTCGTATTCTGCACTTGCAGGATCATACAAATCGTGGTGTAACCAGTGATAAATATAGTGACCGCCATTATGACCGGCCATCAGGTTACCAAAGAATACCACCAGCATAAGAATAGCAGCAAAAGGAAGGAAAGTTCCCATTGCTTCAAGAATTCTTTTCAGTACAACTGACCAACCTACTTCAGCAGCATACTGAACAGCGAGGAAGAATGTTCCTGCCAGAGAAATTGCCATGAAGTAAAAGGTATTATGCAACAGGTTTGACCATGCCTGATGGTTATGCGTCAAAAAGCTGGCTGCAATAGAAACCAGACCAATCGCAATAAGAACAAATGCAATGGTTTTATTTTTCTGATTGAATGTGTAATTCATAGTTCCTTCTGTTATTAATTCATTGCCACAGTTGAATCTTTAGGGGCTGCAGTGCTGTCGCTTGCTGCAGGAGCAGGTGCTGCACCAGCTTTAGCCAGTTCATGCACATACATCGTAATCTTCCAGCGCTCTGCAGGATTTACCTGAGATGCATGGGCTCCCATAAGATTGATTCCATAAGTAATTGTATGGTAAATTTTACCGTCCGTAAGGTCACGCATATTTCCACCGCGTGATGATACTCCACTAGAATAAGATGGCGGAGGTGGGAATTTTCCGGTACCGATCAACTGACCGTCACCATTTCCTGTTTCTCCGTGACAATGCATACAAAAATTGGTATATAATCTTTTTCCTTCTGCAATATTTACTGCATTGCTTTCAAATGGATTTTTCAAATCGCGACCTGCAGCTTCATAGCCTTCATTGGATGAAGGATAATTGAAGAAGATATAATCTCTCGGAATACTTCCGGCAACCGGAAGACGAGCCGATGAGCTATCTGCAAATAAGGTATTCACCTCATAAGTTTTATAAGAAGGAGAACGATACATGTCGGGCATGTATTCATAACCCCGGCTTTCAGGATCTTTATTGCAGGATGATACAAGTACCACCATGCTCAGCAACAATAAGCCCGAAAACAGCTTCATAGTATTTTGATTCATTGCTTGTGAGTTTCTATTTATCAGATTAGCTGCTTCTTATTTAACATACATTGCTCCCAATGCTTTCATTGCAGAATGAGCGGCATCTTTATCAGCATCAGTTTTAACTTCAATGGCCATTACGAAGCGGTCATCGGTGGCACGAACATCAATAACATGTGGCTCTACTCCTGGTAGTAATTTACTTCTGAGATAGAAAGTAATTACCATTCCGTGAGCAGCACATAATACAGTCGATTCAAATGTTACAGGAATAAATGCAGGCAAATTTTTATACAGGGCAAAACTTGGTTTACCACCGATATCCATTGGCCAGTCCCAGATATTCATATACCACATCATGAGCAAGGCCAGACTGGTACCGGTGATACCGTACATGAATGCTTCCTTTGAAATACGTGTTCTTTTCAGAAACATTGCATGATCCAGTCCGTTAATCGTATTGGGTGATATAAAATCTACTAACTTAAATTTCTTTTCCTGAAGTTTAGGGATGGCATGCATAACAACATCATCGTCGTCGAAAATGCCGTAAGCGATTTTAGTGCTCATGGTGGTGTGCTCCTTTCTTTTTAGCCTGGGAACTTGAAGATTTTACAATAGTCTTTAATTCGCTCATTGCAATTACCGGGAAGAATCGGGTGAATAACAGGAATGGTACGAAGAACAATCCAAGTGATCCGATGAAGATACCTACCTCAACCCATGTTGGTGAATACATGGTCCAGCTTGATGGAACATAGTCGCGGTGCAATGAAGTAACGATAATTACAAATCGCTCAAACCACATACCGATGTTTACGAAAATCGAAATGAAGAACGTAGCAAACAGACTGGTACGAAGTTTTGCTGACCAGAATAATTGTGGTGTGATTACGTTACATGTCATCATACTCCAGTATGCCCACCAGTATGGTCCGGTAGCACGATTGATGAATGCGTATTGTTCATATTCAACTCCTGAATACCAGGCGATGAAGAACTCCGTAATATAAGCAACACCTACAATCGAACCGGTGATCAGGATGATCCTGTTCATCATATCGATGTGATAGATGGTAATGTAATTTTCAAGATTCAATACTTTTCTGGTGATGATCAGAAGTGTTTGTACCATCGCAAATCCGGAGAAGATCGCACCGGCAACGAAGTATGGTGGGAAAATGGTAGTGTGCCATCCTGGAACCAGCGATGTTGCGAAGTCCATAGATACCACCGAGTGAACCGAGAGTACCAGAGGTGTAGAGAGACCGGCAAGTACCAGAGAAACCTCTTCAAAACGTTGCCAGTTTTTAGCTGTTCCAGTCCATCCGAAACTTAAAATAGTGTACCAGAATTTTGCGCCTTTTGTTTTTGCTCTGTCACGGACAACTGCAAAATCAGGAATAAGACCGGTATACCAGAATACTAAAGATACAGAGAAGTAAGTAGAGATCGCAAATACGTCCCATACCAATGGTGAGTTAAAGTTAACCCATAATGAACCGAACTGGTTAGGTAATGGCAGTGGCCAGTATGCTACCCATGGACGTCCCATGTGAGATACGATGAATGATGCAGCACAGATAACGGCAAAAATGGTCATTGCCTCTGCTGACCGGTTAATCGATAATCTCCATTTCTGACGGAACAACAAAAGGATCGCTGAGATAAGCGTACCGGCGTGACCGATACCAACCCACCAAACGAAGTTGGTGATATCCCATGCCCAACCTACTGTTTTATTTAATCCCCAGACTCCTAGTCCGGTTCCTAAAGTGTAGGAAACTGAAATAATCCACCAGAGTAATGCCATACAGGCTAATGTAAAGGCTGCCCACCAGTATTTGTTGGCTTTACCTTCAATCGGCCTGCACACATCCTCCGTAATCTCGTGATAACCTTTATCACCGAGAATTAACGGTTCCCTTAATTCTGATTCGTAGTGCATAGTTTATATTGTCTTTGTCAGAAATGTATTCAAAGTCGGAATCAGGCTTTAGTGCCGGTATCCTTGTTTCTTACCTTTGTTTGATAATAAATTGATGGCTGTACGTTAAGTTCTTCCAGTACATGGTATGCTCTTGCATCTTTTGCTTCCGCAGATAAACGGCTTGCAGGATCATTGTAGTCACCGAATGTAATGGCATTGGTAGGACACGATTGAGCACAGGCAGTATTAATTTCACCATCTTTCGGACGGCGTCCTGCTTTTTTCGCTTCCAGCTTACCATATTGAATACGCTGAACACACATGGAGCATTTTTCCATTACCCCGCGTGAACGGACAACTACATCCGGATTCAATACCATTTTACCCAGATCATCATTCATGTTGAAATCGAACTGTGTATTATCTGAGTACTTAAACCAGTTATAACGACGTACTTTATATGGACAGTTGTTTGCACAATAACGGGTTCCTACACAACGGTTATAAGCCATCATGTTCAAACCTTCAGAGCTGTGTGTTGTTGCAGCAACGGGACAAACAGTTTCGCATGGTGCATGATTACAGTGCTGGCAAAGCATTGGCTGGAATACTACCTCCGGATTTTCTGAAGGATCTTCCATTTTAGCAAGCATGTCTATCTTGCCCATGCCATCTTTTTCCGCACTTTCTTTTGTTGTATCACTGGTATAGTAACGATCGATACGAATCCAGTGCATTTCACGGGAACGGTTGATCTCATCTTTACCAACTACAGGAACGTTATTTTCTACCTGACAGGCAACAACGCATGATCCGCATCCGATACAGGAGTTGAGATCAATTGACATTCCCCAGAAATGGTTTGGCTTATCGTGACCCGGATTTTTTTCCGTTGCCCAAAGATCCATTTCAGTAGCTTTCTTCTTACCCTTGTAAGTCTCCAGCATTACATCAGGATTTCCTGATTTCGGATCTTTCAGCCATTTATCAAGATTCGTTTCTTTTACAATTGCACGACCCATCATGGTATGGTGCGTTTGTGTAGCTGCAAGCACATGATCCTCATCAACAGTTTTGTTGATAGTGATGCCTGTATTGTAATAGTGAATGGTACCATTCACCATAGATGCTAATTCATAGGCATTCACCCCGATATTGTCAGCTGCCTTACCTGCTTTGGTACGACCATAACCGATTGCAATTGCAATAGTCTGATCAGCAACACCAGGCTGTAAATACACTGGACCTTTAACGGTTTTATTACCTGCTTTTACTTCAATAACATTGCCCTGTGAAAATCCTTGTGCTTTTGCAAAGGCAGGAGACATAGCAAAGTAGTTATCCCAGCAAACTTTGGAAACCGGATCAGGCAGTTCCTGTAACCATGGATTGTTTGCCTGATTTCCATTTCCGATACCGGTTTTCTCATAGATCACCAGTTCCAGTCCGTCTGTTTTTGATTTTACAATACTTGATGCTGCAGCAGCAACATCACCTGCAAATACATTTACACCTGCAGCAGGAGCAGTTTCAAATACGCCTTCTTGCAATGATTTCGTCCAGAATGCATCGTATGAGCTAATTGCAGTCTGCATACCATACATGCTCTTATTCCAATTTCCCTGAATGAAAGTCAGGTAATCCTGATAAGGTAAACCGGCCCACTGAATCAATGAATCCTGCATCTGACGGGTCTTGAAAAGTGGTCGGATAACTGGTTGTCCAAGACTGAACATTCCTTTTACCGGTTCCGCATCATTCCATGATTCGAGGTAATGGTGATCGGGACAAATATAATTTGCTTCTGATGCAGACTCATCTTCAGTTCCTGCAAAAGAAACAGAGGTACCAACTTTTTTGAGGGCAGCTTTAAATGCAGCTGCATCAGGATAAGTGTAAGCAGGATTTACATTATACATGAAAAGAACATCTACTGCACCGGAAGCCATTTCAGCAACCAAAGCAGCCATTTTCTCATCACTACCCTGACGGAGATTAGAATGCATGTCGATGTTGACAGTGCTTCCATAATTTCCCAGTAAGGTATTAATTCCATTAATCAGAACCTGAACAGCAGGATCATTGGAACCACACACAACTACAGAACGGCCTTTGCTGTTCCATAAATCACGTGCAGCTTTTGATATGCCATCATCAACACTGGTATTGCCGGCACTGATAGAAGTAGCACCTGCCAATGAAGCCACCTTATTATATAGGGCAGCAACTACAGAACCATATTGTCCTGGTTTTACCTTATAGCGGTGATCAGCATTTGAACCGGTAACGCTCAATGTTGCTTCAAACTGATAGTGACGCGACATGGTTTTCTTACCAAACAATTTTCTGTTGGCAGCATACTGACGTGCATGCTCTGTTGGGTTGATCCAGTTAGAAAGGAAATCGGCACCAACACTTACAATTACATCTGCATTATCGAAACGGTAAGTCGGCAGTGCCGCTTTACCAAACGATTGCTCATTTGCTTTTAAAGTTCCTGCAAAAGAAACCGCATCATAAGTAACTACTTCGGTACCCGGATATTTAGCCGCAAACTCAGCAAACAATGCTTTGGTAGATGGACTTACAACCGTAGCAGTAAGGATTCTGATCTTACCATTTTTTGCAACAGCTGCTTCCAGCTTGGCTTTAATTTCTTTGTCAGCAGTCGCCCAGTCGGTGTCTTTACCGGCTGCTTTCGGACCACGTAATCTGTTGTTGTCATACAATCCCAGAACAGAGGCTTGTACCCTTGCGTGGGTGGCACCTTTAGAGATTGAAGACATTTCGTTGCCATCAATTTTAATTGGACGGCCTTCACGGGTTTTTACCAGAATACTGGCATAATCGTGACCATCAGAAAAAGTAGATGCATAGTAATTCGGAATACCCGGAGTAATTTCTTCCGGCTTAACGACATACGGAAGCGCCTTTTTTACCGGTGCTTCACATGCAGCAAGGGTTGCTGCTGCCATTCCGAAACCCAGGAATTTCAGGAAGTCACGGCGTGGTGTTGCATCAGCAGATTCTGCTTTGCGACCGATGACCTCATCGACGGGAATATGCTCGAAAAACTCATTGTTTTTAAGCCTGACGAACTCCGCATCATTCCGTAGCTCCTCAACACCTTTCCAATATTTCTTTTCCATATCTGTATGAAGGGTTGTATCTGAAATTAATAGTGGCAACGGGCACATTCCAAACCACCGATTTTATCAACCGTGAGTTTAGCTTCTGGACCATATTGCTTTTTAAGTTTATCGTGTAATTCTGTATAGTAAGCATTGCCTTCCATCTTCACTTCTGTAGTGCGGTGGCAATCGATACACCATCCCATAGTAAGAGGAGAGAATTGTTTTACCACTTCCATTTCTTCTACCGGACCGTGACAGGTCTGACATTCAATCTGACCTACTGTTACGTGTTGCGCGTGGTTGAAATAAGCTAAGTCAGGTAAGTTGTGAATCTGCACCCATTTGATTGGCTTCGGATTCGGTCCGTATTTCTGTGTGTTCGGATCGTAATCGAGAGCAGCATAAATTTTAGCAATTTCTGTAGTACCATAAGTTGGTCCTTGCTGCACATATTTGTGACAGTTCATACAAACGTTTGGTGAAGGAATATTGGCATGACGGCTCTTTTCAGCTCCGGAGTGACAATAAACACAGGAAATACCATTCTGTCCAACGTGTAATTTATGTGAAAACTTAATAGGTTGTTCAGGAGCATAATTCTGCGAAATTCCGATTCCTGCCAAAGCATTCCAGCCTTTTACGGAACCCCACACTGCGAAAATCACGAACATCACAGCAATTAGTTTCTTGTTGCCACGAATCCAGTTTTTAGATGCTTGTTTAGATGTAACCGGAATTGGCTCAGGAAGACCTTGTTTTGCACGTAATGCGCGCTCCAGACCTTCTTTAACTTTTCCAAGTACCAGATATAAAACACCCAGAATTACAAAAATCATGGTTAACATCCATGGGAAACCGGGTTCTTCAGCTTTAGCCGTGGCAGCTCCTGGTGCACCTGCCGCAGGAGCAGCAGCCGCTTTTTCACCTTCGGCTTTGATATATGCAAAAATCGATTTGATCTCATCATCTGATAATGCAAATGATGGCATCGCTGTCTGATTGAACTCGTTGTAAAGCTTAACAGCATAAGCATCACCCGATTTGATAACCCCCTGTGAGTTCTTGGTCCATTTAAGCAACCACTCTTCATTTCTCCGGGTGTGCACGTCCTTCAGACCGGGACCAATAACTTTATTGGAACCAGTGCTGTGACACTGAGCACATTGAGCTTTGAAAAGGGATGCACCGTCGGGTTGTGCATGGACGTTCTTTACCGAGAAGAAAATCAGGGCGAAAAAAATGAGACAAACCGACGTGACTTTAGAGGTGAACACGCTACCTTTCATAGGATCGTTTTAATTATGAATGCAGGATAATAGACACACTACCCCTATAAGGGGTGGGCAAATTTAAGACAAACATTTATGATTTGAAAAACACTTGTCAGAGTTTTGTAATTTAAAATGATTCTAAATAACAAAACGGCCAATATTTTGTTGTTTGACCCCCAAAATAATACAGATCAACTGTTTAGGTAATCACCATCTTACGTTTTTCCAATTTCACCTTTATGATGGTAAAGTTTAATAGTTTATTTTTGTTGCTCATGAAAACCCTCCCGATTCTCCTTTTTTTCGCATTTCTTTTGTCCGGAAATTCCGCTGAAGCTCAGTATTCAGTGGCTTCTCAGGATAGTTTGGTGAAAGTTTTAATGAACCGGCACATCGCCATAAGTCAGGTAAAACGGACGATGCCCGGATATCGGGTTCAGATTTATTTTGGATCCCAAAGAGCCAAAGCAACCGAGGTCAAAACCGAATTTCTGCAACTTTTTCCTAAAACCGGCGCGTATTTGTCGTACCAACAACCGAATTTCAAAATCAGGGTCGGTGATTTCAAAACCCGTCTGGAAGCCATGAAGTTCCTGAAAGAGATTCAACCGGTTTATGGAGGCGCTTTCCTGGTAAAGGATGATGTTAAGCTTCCAACATACTGATTAATAAAGTCTTAACAGACTTTCAACGCTATAAATCCCATAATCTGAATACTATTATATGTTAAAGACTAAAATTCTGGTATTTCTGATGAGCATGCTTCCATTTTGGATGGCGGCTCAAAATTGTGCACAGCCTATGACGCAGGCACAATTCAAGCAACAATTAAATCAGCTGGCACTGCAGCCTAACGATCAGGCTAAGATGCAATTCGCCAAATCGTTCTTACCCAATTCCTGTCTGCTCAGTGCCCAAATCAGGGATATGGCCATTGTCTTTGCCGGCGATTACTACAGATTTGAATTTTGCAAAAAGGCTTCCCGCAGAAATTACGATCCGAAGAATTTCTATGATGTATATGATGCTTTCACCAAATTGAGTAATGCCATTCGTTTATATGATTTTGTAAATCGTCCCGAAATTAATTCCGATCCGGTGCCTCCGGAGCCTTCCAACTGGTACCCTGATCTCTCCTATCCGATGCCGGGTGTATATAATGGTGTGAAAGGTTGCCTATTGCCTTTGGCAGATAAAGATTTTGAATTCATTGTTAAACCTGTGTTGGTTCAGCAAAATGATGCATCCCGCCGCACCGAGGCCATGAGACTAATAGCTGCAGGAAATTGCTTCAGCATGGGACAGCTTATGAAATTAGCTACTCTGATGGAACTGGAATCGAACCGGCTTGCATTCATGAAGGAAGCGTTTATGAAAATCTATGATATGGAAAACTTCTCATACGGCACCGAAGTATTTTCACATATCCCATACCGCAACGAATGGATTGCCTACTGTACACCAATTGTAAAACCTGTAATTAACACACCACCTCCCCCACCGGTTTGTGAAGTCTCCGCTGAGGAATTTGCGGGCATAAAAACGTCTATTAATAATGTATCCGTAAACAGCACCAAAGTAACATTGGCAAAACAGATCATAAGTACCAAAAAGTGTTTTACCGTAAAACAACTGGCCGGAATTATCCAGTTATTTTCTGTTGAAAGCTCACGTCTGGAAATTGCATTATACAGTTATGATTACTGCATTAACACCGGCGACTACTATCAATTGACAGAATCACTGTCGACTACCAGCAGCAAAAATAAACTGCTCGAATTTATACAGTCTAAATAACAGCTAACATCCACCTCCATTATGTACTTTAAAGAATACACTATTCGCTGGGC
>CAUJFJ010000202.1 GCA_963169675.1 Bacteroidota bacterium | reverse complement strand
TATGCCAGTCATGTTGATTGAAAATTACCAAAATAAATTCTTCCAATCAAATGATACTCTGGTAACCATCCCGAATGCATCGTTTGAAAAATACTTTGCTGTAACTACTCGCGAAAATGTTACTGAATTAATTTTGACAAATAAAAAAATGATTGCTCATACTCCTGTTGCTTACCTTGATAATACAAATAACAATCTTATAAGAACCGCATTTACCTGGAAAGGATTCTCTGAACTTTCCAATGTATTAATAAAATTAGGATTTAAAATTGAACCTACAGCTGATATAGCTGTATCGCCCGGCATGCATCATGCAACTCAGGAAATTCTTGATACAAATATATTTCTTAATCCGTATTCCTATCTTTTTGAAGGCAACGAAGACATCTCACCAGAAGAAAATGAAAGCATTAATAAATTTATGGATCTTATCTTGCCACATATTAATGCAAACACTTCTCCCAACCTCAAATTAATAGCTAAACAAACCGGTATGGAACTAGATATTGCCATATCTCTTTGGGAAATGATGAAGAGTAAAGCTGAGAAGTTTCAGTAAGCTGTTAACCCTGCTGATGCTCGCCCAGAGCGCAGTCGAGGGGTGCTGGCCACACAAACAGATCCGGTGAGAAGGATAAGAGTCGGGATGGTCAGAGCAAACCAGCGGCATACAGTCGGAAGGTTAAGAAAAGAAGAGAAAATCTGCTGAAATCGACATGTGTTGCCGCTATAAAACATAACTTTAACTTCCTATTCCCAGCTTAAGATCATATTAATTTATTGAATTGCAGCTATTTAGCTTTCTAACAACCTGTGATCAACAGAATTTTACTTATTTAATGAAGTTTAACTAAAAATAAGATTATTTAACTTTAGTGCCACAAAACTTAAATAATGAATTTTTTATTTAACTTTGTAAAAAAATTAACCCGTGGAATTTAAATCAGGTACATATATTAAAGCTGATAATTACAAATCGTTTCAGCCGGAAACCATTAACAAAAGATGGCATTTTGATGAGGCGGATATGATGCAGCTTCTCGAAAAGGCAAACATTAAATTAGGTGAATTGAATGCTTATTCTGAACTAGTACCCGATGTTGATCACTTTATCAGATTACATGTAGTGAAGGAAGCAACGGTTTCGAGTAAAATAGAAGGCACGCAGACAAATATGGAGGAGGCACTTTTGCAGGAAAATGAAGTGGCCCTCGATAAACGAAATGATTGGCGGGAAGTAAACAATTACATTCGTGCAATGAATGATGCAATTGAGGGCTTAAGTTCACTGCCACTATCAGGAAGATTGTTGCGTAATGCCCACAAAACTTTGTTGAGTGGAGTAAGAGGGGAACACAAACTTCCAGGAGAATTTCGGAGAAGCCAGAATTGGATAGGAGGAGCTAGCCTTGCCGATGCGCAGTTTATTCCACCAATTTGGCAAGAAGTGAATGCGTTGATGGGTGACCTTGAAAAATTTATGCATAGTGAAGAAACCGGTTTGCCACATGTAATTAAAATTGCTTTGGCTCATTACCAGTTCGAAACCATTCACCCATTTTTAGATGGGAACGGACGTATTGGAAGGTTAATGATAACGCTTTACTTTATACAAGCCGGAATCATGAAGCAACCAGTACTGTATCTTTCCGATTTCTTTGAAAGAAATCGAAGTTTGTATTATGATAATTTAACCATAGTAAGAACAAAACATGACCTGAAAGCGTGGTTGAAGTTTTTTCTGGTAGGTGTTATTGAGACATCCGATAAAGCAATAGCCGGACTGAAAAAAATACTGGTTCTGAAAAAAGATTGTGAAATGAATCGGATTTCTCAACTTGGCAAAAAAATGCATTCAGCTCAACATCTATTGCAAAGCTTGTTTGTGAATCCCGTAGTTCGTCCCGAGAAAGTCGCCGAGTTAACAGGTTTATCACAAGTATCATCCTACAAATTAATTGATGATTTTGTAAGGCTGGGAATTCTACGCGAAGTAACAGGCGGACAACGAAACAGAATATTTTTGTTTCATGAGTATTTTGATGTGTTTAATGATAGAAGTTAAGAATTGAGTTTTTCTAAATCAACTCTCCGGTTTACCGGGAAAATAAACCGGATGCAATGGGAGTCTTGATTTATCGGTGTCTGGTAATAAATGATAATGATTTTTCCATAGCTCGATTAAGGCGGGACCATCAATTAATTTGATGTGTATGTTCGATTCCCGGGAAAGCTTTTTTGCTTCTGCACTAAAACTTCCGGATGTAACAAATAAGCCAACATCTTCACCACTATGAAGAATACCTTTTAATGATCTTAAAGCATCAACTGCTATGGGGTTAGTTGGATAATGCTTGATCTGAACTTTTATTCTTGGTGTCTTCAATCCTAACGCATCCTGATATGCAATAATATCTATTCCACCATCTCTGCCACGAGCAGCTATAAATTCCGTATGGTAACCCATTGAACGAAGCAATGCACCAACCAAATCCTGAAACTCATACGGATTCATGTTTTTAATGAGTTGAAAAATTCCATCCATCGCCTGTTGTTCCATTAATTCGATATTTAGCGATTGATTTTGTTCGGCTCCTGTTGCTATTGCTTCACTGATTTCTGGTTCCGCATCATTCGAATTACTCCATTTCCGGTAACCATCAATTATCGCCTGAAACAATGCTTCCTTACCACCTTTCATAGCCGATTCACCCTCTGATGTCAAAATCCAGGTGCCACTATTTTTAACTAAGAACCCTGACTTAATACAATTAACCGAATACCATAGAAAAACTGAAATCCAACGTGGCTTACCATTTGATTTTAATGGCTCCAATTCCCATTCTGAAAACTCCAAACTACTTGCCAACTTCTCCAGAACTAGATTACGAGGCATTTCACCACCCGCAGACTTAAGGAGTTCGAAACATTTATAAATGCTTTTAATGGCTGAAGCTTTCGA
>CAUJFJ010000201.1 GCA_963169675.1 Bacteroidota bacterium | reverse complement strand
AAGTTAATAAAATAATTGGCTGATACCAAAATGAGAATTAAATAACAAGTCAAATTACCTAGGAACTGGAGTAAGTACTATTGCATATTCAACAGACCAGATTAGATTGCTGATTAAATTAAACACGACTTACACGAAAAGGATCACTAAAATGTTATCTAAAATCTACTGGTTACAGGCCACTGATAACTGATCACTTATCACCCCGTAGTAGATCACCCGGCTTTGCGTGGACAAATCACTACGGGGCAGGCTTATTACCGCTAAAAAACCCCACTTTCATAAATCCTTTTCTTTCGAAATAATCTTTTGCTTCAGTAGCTTTTTGTTTGGATTCATAGCCTGTTAAAATTACATGGTACAATCCCGATTTACCTTTAGAAATAAGCACTTTTGAAACATCTTCTTTAAGATATAAATCGTTGGCGATATAAATAACATGCAGTAAATCATCAGACGACCACAATGAGATACTATGTTTTTCAAGTTCAGCCTTATTCCCCATGCAATCAACTACAGGATGCGCATGAAATAAACTATCCAACTCATCGGTCATTTGAATGTAATTAATTACTTCAAGTCGAACCGGCACCAACCCTTTATGGTACCCTCCTATTCTTCTCGCTGCAGCTTCAGACAAATCAATAATCCGGTTACCTGCATAGGGGCCTCGATCATTTACCCGAACAATTATATTGTAGTTGTTTTGTTTATTAATTACATTGATAAAAGTATGAAACGGTAATGTACGGTGTGCTGCTGTATAATCGAGATTATTAAATCTTTCACCATTAGCTGTCATTTGTCCCTGAAATCGCTTGGCATAATAAGAAGCGGGACCATCAACTTTATGATCATCGTTGTTGACTTGCTGTTGTGCTATAACTATACAAGCAACAGAAACGAATGTAAAAAAAAGCAGCAAGGATCTTTTCATACATCAATAATACAACAAAATGATTTAAAAATCCACAAGAAACTTTACCAGCAATTGTAATTTATTGAAGTTCAGAAGGTGAGAAATCAAAAATATTAATAAATAAAATCAATTTAGCCTTCGGGAAATTATTCTTTCAGCATGCTGAAACAGCTGAGAAGGATTGTAAGTTCGCCATGGAAAATCATTAAATTCTCCGCCAAAAGAAATGTAATAATCGATATTGTTTTTTGAAAATTCATCAACCACATGAGGCATAAAATTCATAGCAATGATCCAGCCCTCTTCCACATCATCGAACCATTCCTGATAATAGCAATCGTCAGATGCATGAAAATTCAATACATTTTCTCCGATCAAAATAAATTTTTGAATACCTTTTCCTATGAGGTCATCAATGACATCACGTTTCAAAATCATGATATCGTTGTTGATAGCATCATTCCATTCACCAATTAGTTCAATGATGGCAAATCCCGTATTATAGTCTGCAAAAAGGACTTTTAAGTATAGCGTGTTGGAACCGAAATCATCCCATTGTGGATGAATAAAATAATTATAGATGGTATTGGAATATTCAAACTCACTATACTCACGACCATAAAAAGGAGATAATTCATCTTCTTCAGCGGTGTATAAATCACGCCATCTGTAATATGGTTCTATATCCTGCATGCTACTATTTAATCTATCTTCCGTTCATAATTATCAATGGCATTTCTTACACTGCCAAAGGTATTCAACAACTCGGAAGCCTGCTCTTCAGAAACTGAGAGCGCATTCATAATCATTTTAATTCCGCGGTCAACAAGTTTATTATTTGATAACTGCATGTCCACCATTTTATTTCCTCTTACCCGTCCCAGTCTGATCATTACACTGGTAGTAAGCATATTTAAAACCAGTTTCTGTGCCGTACCTGATTTCATTCTGGTAGAACCGGTAACAAATTCGGGACCTACCACAACTACAACAGGAAAATCGGCTATTGCAGCTATTCTGGAACCGGGATTACAGGTAATGCAACCGGTAATAATTCCATGGTCTTTACAGGTTTGAAGTCCGCCCGCTACATAAGGAGTGGAACCTGACGCAGCAATACCAACAACCACATCATTGGTATTAATATTGTATTCCGATAAATCTTTCCAGGCAGCAGCTTCATCGTCTTCAGCAAACTCAACTGCTTTACGAATGGCGGTATCGCCACCTGCAATAATTCCGACTACTACGCCATGTTCAATGCCATAAGTTGGCGGACATTCCGATGCATCTACAATTCCCAACCTACCACTGGTACCTGCTCCAATATAAAAAAGCCTTCCGCCCTGTTGTAATTTGGCAGTTACCTGCTCCACAAGTTTTTCAATTTGCGGAATAGCTTTTTCGACGGCGAAGGGAACTGTTTTATCTTCGTTATTAATATTTGTCAGTAATTCTGATACCGACATTTTTTCTAATGCGTCGTATCCTGAATCAGATTCTGTAATGCGCTGGCTCATAATAACGATTAGTATACGGGAGGATAAAGACCCGGATTACATCTTCGGATCATTTCATAAACTGTGTCAAAAACATCTTCCGTATTTGGCTTCGAATAGTAATCGCCATCAGATCCATAAGCAGGACGGTGCTCTTTGGCCGCGAGGGTAACAGGAGGGATTTCCAGAAAATCGAAACCACCTTGTTCTTCCATCACTTTTTGCAACATGTAAGCTGTTCCACCACCGGGAACATCTTCATCCATGAACAAAATTTTATTCGTTTTGCGCAATGAATCCACAATCACATGATTCACATCAAAAGGCAATAGTGTTTGCACATCAATTACTTCACAACTAATATCAAATTGCTCCAGTTGCTTAGCGGCTTCGAGTACAATCTTGCAGCAAGAGCCATAAGTTACTATAGTAATATCATCACCTTCACGTAATACTTCAGGTATTCCGGGAGCAAGTTTATACTCTCCGATATTAACCGGCAGACGTTCTTTGGAACGATAACCATTCAATGGCTCAATAATCAGCGCTGCATCATCAGAAGCAAGCATGGTATTATAAAATCCTGCTGCCTGTGTCATGTTTCTAGGAACAAACAAATACATCCCGCGAAGGGAGCCCAGCAACATGCCTATAGGAGAACCGCTGTGCCACACGCCTTCCAGACGATGTCCGCGGGTGCTAATAATCAGCGGTGCTTTCTGTCCACCACGGGTACGGTATTGTAAACATGCCAGATCATCCGTTATAACGGTCAGTGCATATACGAGATAATCGAGATATTGAATTTCAGCAATCGGACGTAATCCACGTAAGGCCATTCCGATTCCCTGACCAATAATAGTTGCTTCACGAATACCGGTATCCATCACCCGGTTCATTCCGAATTTTTCCTGTAATCCGGCCCAGGTTTGATTCACGCCACCAATGTGACCTACATCTTCACCAAAGGCAATAATTTCGGGATACTTAGCCATTAATTTTTCAAAATTTGACAACAAAATTTCACGACCATCAACCATTGGAGAGTCGGAATTATATTGCGGCTCAACAGGCATAATCGCCATGGCATTATGTGCAGACTGACTCATCAGATGTGAATCATAACGCTCTGTATTTTGCTCATCCCATTGTACCAGCCAGTTAATAAGGGCTGTACGTGAAGGATTATTTTCACCTCTTACAAAACGAAGCGTTGTCTTAATGGCAAATGCAATATCTTTTCTTTCAGAATCATTTTTAGCAAGTAATTCATCCTTAATTTTATGAATAAATACTGCGTTCGGAGAGCTATCGGCAACAGCACTTATGGCAGCAATTGCAGCATTTAACTCCTCCTGAATCGATTTGCGGAAGGCATCCCATGCTCTTTTGCGTGCATCGTTAGCAGTCTTTTTAGCTTCTGCTTCAATACCATCTAATTCAACAGGAGTAGCAATTGCTGTTTCCAGCATCCACTCACGCATTTTCTTGATGCAATCAAAATCCTCTTCCCATTTTAACCGCTCTTTCGATTTATATCTTTCATGAGAACCGGATGTTGAATGACCCTGTGGTTGTGTGAGATCCTGAATATGAAATAATACCGGAATATGTTGTTCGCGGCACTTAGCAATTCCTTTTTCATACAATTCCACCAACCCTGGATAATCCCAGCCATTACCTGTAAAAATCAGGTATCCATCTTTATCATCTGTTTTTTCAAATCCACGTAAGGCATCAGAAATACTTGCTTTGGTAGTCTGGAATTTTTTAGGAACTGAAATCCCGTAACCATCATCCCAGACTGAAATTGCCATAGGCACCTGAAGCACACCGGCAGCATTGATAGTCTCAAAGAATAACCCTTCCGATGTTGAAGCATCACCAATTGTTCCAAAGGCAACTTCATTTCCTTCATTTGAAAAACGACGGTGCTTATCGGTGTGTAATGCCTGATTACTTCTGTATAATTTAGATGCTAAAGCAAGACCAAGCAAACGTGGCATTTGTCCGGCTGTAGGTGAAATATCGGCAGAAGAATTTTTTAAGGATGTTAGATTTTTCCAGTTTCCGGTTTCATCCAGCAAACGGGTGGCATAGTGTCCGTTCATGAGGCGACCTGCAGAAGAAGGATCTGCGTTCACATCGGGATGAGCATAAAGCTGCGCAAAAAACTCCTGAATAGTTAATAATCCGCTGGCCATCATGAATGTCTGATCACGATAATATCCCGAACGGAAATCCCCGTTACGGAATGCTTTCGCCATTGCTAATTGTGCGATTTCTTTGCCATCACCAAAAATTCCAAATTTTGCCTTGCCGGTTAAAACTTCCCGGCGACCAAGTAAACTGGCCTGGCGACTCTCATTCGCAATTCGGTAATCATTTAAAACAATAGCTCTGAAATCATCAAAAGAAATCTCCTGCTTTGCGGTTTGATCACCTGTATTTGTAGCACTCATTGATCAGTTTTTTTTGATTTGGTGATTTGGTAATTTGATAATTTGGTAATTTGGTGATTGGATTGGTCCCCGCAAGAAGCTTTAGCTTTGATGCGGGGTGGTGATTGGGTAGTCCTTATTCTGAAGCGAGTGTCAGGTGTGTACCTAAAGGAATTTGAACA
>CAUJFJ010000200.1 GCA_963169675.1 Bacteroidota bacterium | reverse complement strand
CCATAACATCAATCCCCATTACTGGCTCCGCGATGTACTGGAACACATGCACCTGTTCACTACCAGCAATATCGAACAACTGCTTCCGCAAAACTGGCATAAATTACCGGAACTATAGTGGGTTGGTCGGTGGGATACGGCGCACCACTTGTTATTGTATAATCGAGGGGATAAGTATATCTTACCTTTATTACCTGACCATTACTATCGTGAGATTTAACTTCTGAAGGATTAAAGTTCTTACTACTATACAAAGTCTCTTCCGTACTTTGAGACAATATGCCATTTTCCCACAGTTTCTGTGTTCTTACATATGGCTGACTCCTACCTGCTATTGTTTCATATTCATTATGCAAAGGATACCTTAATTCATCTGCTCTGCCGATATAAGCATTGTTATCACATTCTGGATCTCCTCCCTTGGTAGCACTGGTATTAAACCCCAATTTTAGTCCATTTGAAACCCTTGTATACTGAAGATCATACGGATCAATTTCGTCATACTCATATGAAATTTCAGACTTAATTTCCAAACCTGAATAAATCTTCTCCATCATTAACAAACCACGGCTCCAATCTCTGCTTGACTGTGTAAAAGGAAAGTTATTATCAATTAAATCCGGCACAACACTATATTTAAATCTCTTACTCCCATTTTCGAAGTTTTCCCCATATTGTTCCGTGACTTCTTCATATCCAACAAAGTTTGAACCACCAACTGATACCAAGGGGTATGAGCTTTGCGAAGATCGCTTTTGAAAAGTACGAAAATAAATACCAGAAGCGCAAATTGTTCCCATAACAGACCAATAATGTTCCTGATAGAACGCTGATGAATATACATACGGATTGCCGTACACCTTACCTGATGATTTATTGGTTGTACTAGATGTATAGTTAAACTTTTTTATAATATCATTCTGATGATTAATGCCATCGTAATTAACAATTTTCCGTAATCTTACTCCACCAACTAAATAACTTGAATTAAGTATTGGTTGCTGCCATTTGATACTATAAAAAAAATCCTGGAACATTGCTGGCACCTGATTAAAAACAGCTTTCATTTTATAGGTGCCATTCGGCAAATAAAACCCTGTCGTATTATAAGCAGTTAAATTTCCCCAACCCGTTGTCCCGGCAGTTAGTCCTTCCAGGGAAAAAATGGCGCAGGATGTACCGGCAGTAATATCGCATCCAGGTTCAGTTACATTCACTGATATTATGGCACCGCTTTGCCCACCATTTAAGACACTCGGCGATTCATTAATGGTGAATGTTTTTTCATAAATTGTTTGACTACCAACATGATCTCCTTCTAGGGACTGAATAATCCATTGATACTCTGGATCAATTACAGGATCTGCCACTTCGTTATTCTCATATGTAAAATCTGTGGTCCCCTTTGTGGGATAAGTAATTTTCTTTATACCCCCCAGTCTAGCCGCTTCGAATTTTGGCTTTCTGTTGGCACCAGGAAATGAGATTGGCGCTCCATTGTAATTATAGATGGTAGGGGGAATTAAAGTTTGATTTGAAGTTGCATCATTGTTGTATCCCCAGAAGTCCTGAGAATATGACAATCTGCTTGGAAAACCTAAGTCCTCATAATATTCAATTTGGTGGGGGTTAATACTTACAACTCCTGAGGATGGCGTTTCAGTAACACTCACCAGTTTCAGCCTTAAATAATTACTACTCGGATATGAACAACCTGTATAAGTATCCGAGCCAAGATACCCATAATTTAATTGATATCCCTTTACCAGCGTATTCGTCGAAGTAAAAAGCTCAATCTTGCTGAGCGCTCTATCTCCAGGTAAATCGCATCGATCTGTACTCTGTGTGGTGAATTCAAGATAACCGCCTCTGAAAGTAATTCGGGAAAGCCGCTTCACATCCATTGTGGAAGATTGCGAACAATTTGAAATATTGTAATCAGGAGGTGACCCATAAGGTTCCCCAAATGCAGCTGTTAAAAAATATCTTGTCTCACTATTTAGTCCTTCAAATGCATAATATCCTGCATTATAAGTAAAGGAGATTTCTTCGGTTTCATTGGCATTCTTCATGGATGATAAATACCACGCAGTGGGTACCATATTTGCAGCCCCACTTAAATTACCATCACAGGACTGGGTTGTAGTGGTAAACTCCTTTTGATCAAAAATAAATTTATTTCCATCTGGCGTGTTTATGGTAAAAATACCTGTTGCAAATGTGTAGATAATATCCACCTTATCAATTGGAAGTGTATGAAATTTCTGATCGGTCTGATTGTAATAGAACTTTCCGCTATACCCTGGTATATTGTAATAAAAAATATCTGGTTCTGTATCATAATCACCCTGTCCAGCTGCTTTAAGATTATCAATGACGGCTTGGTTAGTGGAATTATTAATCATAAAATCCACTGTCATTGTTCCCGGATTCAGATAGCCATTGGCTATTTCATCGGGCAGTCCTCGAACGGATCGGCTAATCACCCCTCCCCCCTGAAGAGACCAACCTAGGCCAACCCAACCTGCAATTTCCTCGGTTTTAAGACCATTAAACTGATAATTAAGTGAAATAGGTAGTTGTAATTTACCAGCCCCTACAGTAAACAGTGGAATTGAAATATTTGCAGCCCCACTATAATAATTTACAGGAATATCACCATACTTTGCTAAGGAGGCGGCAGTTGGAGACTGAGGAATAACTTTTTCCAGTTTCGTCTGTGATTCCTGACTATTGCTATTTAAGACTGCCAACAATAAGAAAATAAATAAAAAGAATTGCCTATTCATAAATTAATAATTCAAACATTAAAATCAAAAATTATACCCCACCCTAAACACCACCGGCTGCGCCTTTGGCACCTGCTGATAACTCAGAAAATCCCATAAGAGCAGTAGTTTGGTGTTCTTGAAAAATTTTGTTTTAATCGGAATCTTCCGGCTCATACCAATCAGTCCACTCTGCTGCCAGGCTGAATAATTTTGCAGCTGGACAATATTCCTGATCTCCGACCTGTAGTTCATTTCAAAACCGCCACTGATCCACCAGGCACCTTTGAGTTTCCAGTCGATAAAGCTCCGCGCCCCTACGCCCTGATGACTGATCCGGATATTCTGGATATTTTGCCCCCAGCCGAGTTTATAGCTGGCGCCTATGCCAATTACACTTTTATCATTCAGCTGATAGCCCGCACTAATCGCCAGATCCGAAGTGGTCGGGAGTATCCCGTTTGAA
>CAUJFJ010000199.1 GCA_963169675.1 Bacteroidota bacterium | reverse complement strand
TATCGGCTCCAAAAATTAAAGAACCTCCACTGTGCGATTCAAAAACAATGGGAATTCCGGTCTTTATGGTCTCCCCAATAAGTATAAACCTGCTTCCGGGTACGGTAGTGGTGAAATTAGTTGCCGGATCTGCGGTGTAGCGTGTTACACGGGCTATGGTAGCCTGAAAAAAAGTATTTACAGTTGGATTGTATGCCGGAGTTCCAAAATTGAGCAGGTGATGCCGGTCTACAGTATAGAACAAGTAGAAAAAGCCATTAGTCATGAAATCCGGGTCGAGAGCAAAGCCATTCAAGCCATGATCTCTCCAGTTTCCAACTTCTTCAGTGATATCTAATAATGGCGTAGGCAGTTTATTTCCGGAAGTATCTACCACCCAGACCTTTCCTCCTTTTTCCCAAACATATTGTTGTCCTGTACTGTCCCAAACAAATCCGGTGACCTCATTCCAACCCGTTGAAATAACAGAGTTGGTGAAGTTCGGAAATTGGGCAACCGATTCAGATTGACAAAAGATGCAGATTAATAAGGCACAAAAGGCTATCTTTTTGCAAATCAACACTTTAATAAAATTCATTAGCTATAATTTAGAGGGCTCATTATATAACTCCTTGGCAGTTAAATTTATATAATGATCTACTTTTCAAACAATTGACTTAGAATGCAAAGGTACGAAAATGAAAAGGATTTTAGGGAGGATGTACAGAACCCATTAAAAAGGTTATCTTTGCACCCGGTTTTACTAAAAAATAACTATGAAATATTCAGCAATTATTCTGTTCGCATCATTTACAGTGTTCTCCTTCACTTCCTGCGATGGTCAGAAAAAATCAAAAAGCAGTGAGGGAAAGATAGCAACAGTGGTTGATTCTGTGAGCTACGGAATTGGAAATACCATCGGAAGAAATCTTCAAAAAGATGGTCTTGATTCTATCGATGTTGATTTACTTGCGAGAGGTATCCGTGAGGTGTTTGAAGGCAAACCAGCTGCCATGACGCCTGAAGCTGCACAAGCAGTAATTCAAGGTTATGTTGCAGGAATTCAACAAAAGAAACAAGCTGCCAATATCGAAAAAGGACAAAAGTTCCTTGCCGATAATTCTAAAAAAGAAGGAGTTATCACACTTCCAAGCGGGCTGCAGTATACTGTTATAAAAGAAGGTACTGGTGCTAAACCAACAGCTGAAGATAAAGTTACCACTCACTACCATGGAACATTGGTAGATGGTAAAGTATTCGATAGTTCTGTTGATCGTGGTCAACCAGTAACTTTCGCTGTTAATGGTGTTATACCGGGCTGGACAGAAGCATTGCAATTGATGCCTGTTGGTTCTAAGTGGAAATTATTCATCCCTTCAAATCTTGCCTATGGTGAAAGAGGTGCAGGTGGTGATATTGGACCAAATGAAACTTTAATTTTTGATGTTGAATTAATTTCCATCGAAGGAAAGTAATTTCAAATTCTAAAAATATCAGAGCCGGAGACTTCTCCGGCTTTTTCGTTTCCATTAAAATGCAATTTATAACTATGAAAAATAAAATTATTATCGGCTTCATTGCCCTTTTAATTTGTACAGGCTCCCAATCATTTTCTCAAACTAAAATGATGACTATGGAAGATGTAGTATTAAGTGCTAAAAAAGGATACACCCCTTCCAAATTGGATCAGCTTCAGTGGATTCCCGGAACAGGTAATTGCACATGGGTCGCTAAGTCGGAAGGCTCTGAACAGATGATGATGACATCGGGTTCCGGAAAAGAATCTCAAGTAATTGATTTGTTGCAACTCAATAAGGTAATGAAAAAAGAAGTTGACGACTCACTTAAAGCATTTCCGGCAATAACCTGGACCAATGCAAATCAGTTTACTTTTGAAAACAAGGACTATCTGCTGGCTTACCGATTAAAGGAAAATAATGTTGTAAGACTTTTAAATATAAAAGAAGCAACTGCAGAGAATAAAGAATACAACTCCAAACTAACGGCATTAGCCTATACGAAAGGCAATAATTTGTTTATTACCACTCCTTCCGGAAATTTTCAGGTAACGAATGATACAGATGCAGCCATAGTAAACGGACAAATTGTGCACCGTGAAGAATTCGGAATTCATAAAGGTACATTTTGGTCGCCATCAGGTGAACAGCTTGCATTTTACCGGATGGATCAAACCATGGTAACAGATTATCCAATCTATGAACTTGATGAAAAACCAGCTTCAGCAAAAATGGTAAAATATCCTATGGCTGGTGGAAAGAGCCATCATGTAACCATTGGCATCTATCATGTTACGACTGAAAAAACAATATGGATAAAGACTGGTGAGCCTGCTGAACAATACCTCACCAACATAGCCTGGTCTCCAGACAATAAAAAGTTGTATGTGGCAATACTTAACCGGGAGCAAAATCACTTGAAATTTAACCGTTACGATGCAGCAACCGGCAATTTTGAAGCAACTCTCTTTGAAGAGAAGCATGATAAATATATCCAACCAATGCATCCGGCAATTTTCTCAAAAAGCGGAAGTAAATTCATCTGGCAAAGCAGAAAAGATGGTTTTAATCACATTTACCTTTATGATCAGTCAGGGAAAGCTATTAAGCAACTGACTTCCGGAAACTGGGAGGTTATTGATGTAGCAGGATTTGATGGCACAGAAGCGAATATATGGTTTGCTGCAGCAAAGGAGAAGCCAACCAACAAAGACATTTATACGGTAAATATATCATCTCAAAAAATCACCCGCATCAGTTCAGGTGATGGAACACACAAGCCGTTGTATAATACGGAAGCCGGAATGGTAATTGATGAATTTGCATCAATCGAAACTCCCAAAATAATTTCGATAAGAAATAAAGAAGGCAAAGAGCTGACACAACTTTTAAATGCTCCGAACCCTTTGAAAGATTTTAATAATGTAAACAGAAAAATTTTCACTATTAAAAATGAAAATGGTGATGAGCTGTATTGTAAAATGGTAACACCTCAACCTTTTGATTCAACTAAAAAATATCCGGTGGTAGTATATGTATACGGCGGCCCGAATGTTCAGCTGGTAACAAATACCTGGCCTGTCGGGA
>CAUJFJ010000198.1 GCA_963169675.1 Bacteroidota bacterium | reverse complement strand
CGTATAATCAAATCTGCCTAAGGCAGCGAACATGTAATCTCTGAAATTTTTAAATCCGGAGTTTACAGCAACCTGATGTCGCAAATTAATCAAATCATCAAACAGCTGATCAAGTACTTCCTTGTCAGCCAGTCGCCTTGCAACAATTTTATTATAGACCGATTCACGAATAGAACGATCGTTACTTTTAAGATAATTGGATGCCTGTTGTAAGGTTATTTCTTTGTCGTCAACATTAATGGTCATCGCACCTGCAATAGTAGCAAAATGCTGTTCTTTTTGTTGTAACTCTGATAATAATGGAATGTTTTCAGGTCTGAATATTTCAACTTGTTTCCGGATGTTACGAAGCATGATTTCCATTCTTGGATCATTCAGTTCGGTAATAAACGGACAAGCAAGTAATTTAAGGTTTAATTCATTCGTGAAAGGAGCAACCTTTGGTTCAATTTCAGAAACAAAAAAGTTGAATGCATCAGCATATTCCTTACTGGATGTATCGCAACTCATGCGAATATAACGCCAGGCGACATCTTCCTGAATTACTGCTTCCAGCTCAGTGCGATCGAGTAGCCACTTGCGCAATTCAGCAGCATTTTTAATTTCCCGACTACGTAATTCATTATAAAAAATGGCAACGGATTCCCAACTGTCTACTACAAGAGTGGAAGGGAGGAATTCTCTGTTTTTTACCTGTGCCAAAGGAGTAGTTGCAACAACACTCATGAAATTGGAATTATTAGTTTTCTTTTTTCTTCCTTGGTGCTTTTGCAGGTTTTTCTGCCGGTGCACTATCATCAGCAACCTTCGCTTTTGTTGCCCGCTTTTTCTTTGGGGCCTCAGCTGTTTCTGCTACTGTTTCAGTTACCTCTTTAGCAGGTTCCGGTGCAGTTTCTTCAGCTTGCTCTTCCGGATCAGGAATATCAACAATATCTTTTACCAGGTGGTACCAGGTAATGATCTTTTTGATGTCTGATGGATAAACCCGCTCTGAATCGAAATCGGATATCAGTGACCGGAAATAATCGCGTAACTTGTTAGGATCTGATTTAGGATCGACTGGTGGGTTAGATGCTTCCGAATCTTTCATTTTTAACAAGACCTGAGTCAATGGAAGATCGTCTGAAAGTGTAAACACACTGATATCCTCCAGCATGCTGATGCGCTGAGTTGAGGAAACAGGAAGTCTTTTTTTGTCAGATAATGATTCAACAATGAATCCTGATTTAGATTGGGCAAGCACTTTGTACAGTCCCGGGAAGCCCGCAATTGAAATAATCCCTTTTAAACTCATAAGGTATACTTTAGATTTGGCTCAAAAGTAACAAGAAAAACCAGCAATGAAAAGAAAAAAATAAGCACAAAAAAGCCCCGAAATCAAGGTTTCGGGGCTTTTTATGCTTTTCGAAATTAGTTTTATTACTGTTTTACAAATTTTCGGGTAACAGTTTGTGATGCAGATTGAATTTTAACCGCATAAACACCAGAGCTAAATGCTCTGATATTCACAACTTCTGATCTGCCTGCTGCCACCATAGCTTTGCTTTCATAAACGATTCTGCCTGAAGCATCAAATATGGTAATCGAGGTGATTTCTTTATCGCCAGCCACAATGTTCAGTTTGTCTGTTGCAGGGTTAGGATATACACCTGCCAATGAACCGGATGCAGCTCCATCATTGATAGAGGTAAGCATCTCATCATACTTGATTTGTGCATTGCCGGCACTGGTATTCAGGTCTGCCAGATCATCCCCGGCAATCAGTGCAAAAGCAACCTTTACAGAATCACCTGCCTGAAGGGTGAATGGACCTGTGCTTACAACATCAATTACATCGTTTCCTCCACCATTCATCCCGGCCTGAGCACGTGCAGTTGAAAGGGTTGTGTATTTTTCTGATTCATCATAACCATCAGTCATGTTAACACCACCTTGACCTGCAATGTTATCAATTGCATAGTGATTAAAAGGAGTCGCAGTAAGAACCTTGATTCCGGCCCATAAGCCCCCTGTATTTGTATTGTAAACATAACCCATCTTTAAAGATGGATTTTCATCTCCTTTATTGAAATTATAATCCTGAATGTCCCAATCAGCAAATATTCCTGACCATAAATTACTGATGGTTGATGTTCCGGAATTCTTAATGAAATATTCTACAATGATGAACTTATCATTGCCTGGAGTGCTCCATGCATAAGCCTTGTGAGTTACAGCTACCGGTATCGGATTTGGTGCAATGTTGTCACTGAAACGACCAAATAAATCGAATTCAGACGACACACTTGGCAGTGCTTTTTGTACTACTTGTGTTGATTGGAAATCATTATCGTTTCCCGTCGCAGCACGAACGTTATCAGAAACTTTTGAAGAGTTCTGACCAATCAGTAATCCCGCTTCGTAAACCAAATTTTCACCTGAATAAGTGAAGCCAAGTCCTTCTAATTGTCCTGTTCCATTATAACAGATACGGCCTTTGCTGGTGATGGTTGAAAACACCTGATTGATAGTGACATTGATATAGTCAACATTTACAGTGATATCATACATCTGGAAGTCACTGTAACTGCCATCGCTGAACAATATTTTAAAGGTAACTTTGGTGTTCTGAGGCGTTCCTGCATTAATTTTGATGGTGAAAGGATCAGCCAGATTGTTTACAGTTGCCAATGTTCCTAGTGCACCAACAGCAGTGTTGTTATCGAGAATGGTAACCCAGGGAGAGGTAGTGGTAATAGTAACGTTCAGGTTTGTAGTAGGAGAAAGGTAGTTGGTAATGTCTCCTGTTAACTGAATGGTATCTCCGATTACAAAAGTGTTATCATTTCCGTCAGTTGTTACAATGTTGGTCATTCTAACAGACGGACCTGTTTCAGTAAGTGCACGGAACATATTGATACGGCCTTTACCTAATTTATCGGCATATACTCCATTACTTGGGATGGTGTAAATGTTATCGCAGGTAACCCGAACTTGTTCGCCAATTTGCAAGGCAGTGAAGGTTGGATTTTGAGAAAGCACTATAGCCGCAGCACCAGCACAAACCGGTGAAGCCATAGAAGTTCCGCTCATAAATCCATAAGTATTGTTCGACATAGCAGTGTAGATGTTGGAGCCGGGTGAGCAAACATCTATGTTCATTCCGTAGTTTGAGAACGATGATTTAGCATCACTGTTACTGGTAGAAGCTACTGAAAGTACATAGTTGTAAGATGCAGGAAAAAAGGCAAATTCATTGTTGTCATTTCCTGCAGCAGCAATAACCAAAGCATTTTCATTGATGGTTGCATAGTCAATTACATCCTGACCAAAAGATCCGCCTCCATTACCACCCCAGGAGCAGTTGATGATCTGACAGCCTGCATCAGCAGCATAGGTAATTCCTTCATAAGCTTCAGTAAGAGCACCGGAAGCATCAGAGATTTTTACAGCTAAGAATTTGCAATTGAAACCGGGTGCAGCGACACCAGTTGCATTATCTGTTGATGCAGCAGCGCAACCTGATACGTGTGATCCATGATTGCTCGCATTAACACTAGGATCATTGTCATTTTCTCCTAAATCCCATCCACGGAAATTGTCGGTGTAGCCGTCTCCGTCATTGTCGGTTCCATCAATAGGATCCGCATAATTATACTTGATATTATCTTCCAAATCAGGATGGTTGATATCGGTTCCTGTATCAGTAATTCCAATTACAACATTGGTGTCTCCTTTTTGAATATCCCATGCAGCATAAGCCTGGATTTTTCCTAAGAAATATTGATTGCCTGTATTTGGATCATTAGTTGTGTATAATAATTTTGGCAGGTATTTCGGTTCAGCATATTGTAACATGCCTGTTCTAAGCATAGCATTTACAATTTTTTCAACCGGCTGGTTGGAAGTATATTTAACTTCATAAATTAATGAAAGGTCAACCATTGGTAAGCCTTGAGCATTTCGCTCAGCAGCAGGGGCTTGTTTTGCCGGAAATTTCTTGCTGACTGAAGTGACTCCATTGGCGGCAAGTACAGCATTCAATTGATCAGAAACAATTCCGTTTACCCTTGCTGAAGCACGAAATTCCGGCTTTAGCTTAA
>CAUJFJ010000197.1 GCA_963169675.1 Bacteroidota bacterium | reverse complement strand
CATGAATGGTATTGATCCTGAAGGAGGACAATGGAATTTCGATCATAAAAACCGTAAAAGTTATGATGGGAAAGTCCCACTTCGCCCCGCATTAAAGTTTTCACATGAAATTGATGAGATTGTATCTGCAATAAAAGAAATGCAGATTAAAACCATTGGAAAAATAAATACTGCCGACTTTTCATGGCCGGCAAATAGAAAGGAAGCGCTCCTGCAACTGGATTGGTTCTGCAAAGAACTGCTTCCTGCTTTCGGAACATATGAAGATGCGATGCTGACAGAGCATTCCACACTTTTTCATTCTAGGCTTTCTTTTGCCCTCAACACAAAAATGCTACATCCGCATGAAGTAATCCAAAAAGTAATAACTCAAAAAAATAAAAATCCTGACTCTATCTCTATTTCACAGGTAGAGGGATTTATAAGACAAATTATAGGATGGCGTGAATACATGAGAGGAATTTACTGGATGCAAATGCCTCAATATGCCAAAACAAATTTTTTTGCTCATAATCAAAATATACCTGATTGGTATTGGACAGGCAAGACATCCATGAACTGTATGAAGCAATGCATATCAAATTCTTTGGAAAATGCCTATGCGCATCACATTCAACGGTTAATGGTAATTGGTAATTTTTCCCTTTTAGCCGGAATTCACCCCGATCAGGTTGATCAATGGTACCTGGGTGTTTATGCCGATGCAATAGAATGGGTGGAAATTACCAACACACGGGGAATGAGTCAATTTGCAGATGGCGGATTAGTGGCTTCAAAACCATATGTTGCTTCAGCTAATTACATCAGTAAGATGAGCAATTATTGCAAAACTTGCCTGTATGATAAAAACACTCGTACCGACTCAAACTCCTGTCCATTCAATGCACTTTATTGGAACTTATTTATCAAAAATCAAAACAAATTGCAGTCAAATCCAAGAATTGGCATGGTATACATGAATATTAAAAAAATGTCTGCTCACGAAACCGAGGCAATCCAAAAACGCGCTGTCTGGCTCACAAATAACCTGGAAACACTCTGATCAGGTCCTTTTTGGCTAAGTTTTTTGTCGAACTTTAATAAACTTATTACTATTAAACTAAACTGTTTTTCAATACATTACGATATTTTCAACAACTTTTAAATCCAATCAAAAGACTGAAATGACTGGCATAATAAAGGATTTAACCTAAATTTGCCCACTTACTGAAATCTTAACTATGGATATCCCTAAAGGAAAGCTGATACCAATTGGAGGTAACGAAGACAAAGGAACTGAACCGGAACCGAACCACGAACAAAAAAATAACATCAATTTTTTCGAGCTTCAGATTCTAAGCAGAATTCTACACGAAATTAAAGGCCATAAAGATTCCAATGTAGAGGTAATCACAAGTGCCTCATCGATTCCTGAAGAAGTTGGAGAAGCATACATCAATGCTTTTGGCAAACTGGGCAATCAGCATGTAAAACTCATGCATATCAAAACGCGGGAGGATGCAAAAAATCCGCAATACATTGAAAGAATTCGCAAATGTGATGGGGTGATGTTCACCGGTGGGAACCAACTGCGCCTGAGTACCATTTTTGGCGGCACCGAAATTCTGAATATTCTTCATCATCGCTATCAACATGAAGACTTTATCATTGCAGGAACAAGTGCAGGTGCAATGGCTATGTCGAACACCATGATTTATCAGGGAAGCAGTTCTCAGGCCTTACTAAAAGGTGAAGTGAAAATTACTACCGGACTGGCGTTCATAAAAAATGTAATCATAGATTCCCATTTCGACAAACGCGGTCGGTTTGGACGCCTAGCTACTGCAGTAGCAAGTAACCCCGGATGCATTGGAATCGGTTTAGGAGAAGATACCGGCGTACTTATTGCTGAAGGACGATACCTAGAAATTATAGGCTCTACACATGTGACTATTGTCGATGGACATGAAATCAGTCATTCCAATATTGCTGAATTGCAAGATGGATCTCCTATTTCAATTGAAAATCTGAAAGTTCACTTTATGACTAAAGGAAACCGCTACGATTTACTGACCAGAGAATTTCATAAAGAAACCAGTATGGCAAAATCTTAGTTGGAATCAATATTTTATTCAGAATCCCGTTTTAGATATATAAAACGGGATTTTTTTTATACTTTTATTAAACGAATGTAATTCAACGGAGTCTTATCCTAAATGATTGATAACAAATTAAAAATTAAACATTTATATTGGAGAGCCAATTTTGGCCCATCTCTGGGCACCGACTATTCTAAGTCATACGATTATCATTTGAAGAACATTTTTGACGGGATAAAACCTCACCAACCTGTTGTTCTCGATTATTGGAATCAGGTAAAAACAGATTACCTCAAAGATTTGTCTGCGGAAGCCAAAGTCCAATACCGTAAAAATGAAAGGCGTGCCAGATACGATATTGGAGATGCTATTTTAGATCGGTATGCAGGAGATTCCAATTTGCTTCGGGAAAAAATGACACTTTTCTGGATGGGACATTTTGCATGTCGCGTTGGCAATCCCGCATTTATGAGCCAGTACTACAATGCAATTGCAGAAAATGCATTAGGAAAGTTTGATTTGTTGTTGGGTGCTATGACCCGAAATGCCGCCTTATTGCAATACCTCAACAACAATCAGAACAGGAAAGCTCATCCGAATGAAAATTTTGCAAGAGAACTCATGGAGCTCTTCACTCTTGGTCGTGGCAATTACACCGAAACAGATGTTTTGGAATCTGCAAGAGCGTTAACCGGATGGACATTCACACCTGATGGCGACTTCCAGTTTCGTAAAGATCATCATGACGATGGTACTAAAACAATTTTTGGAAAAACAGGGAATTTCAATGGAGATGATGTTATCAAACTAATTCTGAATAAAAGTGAATGCCCTACTTACATTGTTACCAAAATTTACAAGTTTTTTGTGAATGAAAATGTTGACCCCATTAGAATAAAAGAACTTGAAAAAGGCTTTGTTAAATCAGGCCTTCATATTGGGGAATTGATGAAAACAATATTTAGTAGTGACTGGTTCAGCGAAAGTCATAATGTTGGAAGTAAAATTAAATCGCCGGTTGAATTAATTTCAGGAATTTCAAGGCATTTTAAGATTCAGTTTGTAGAGCCAGCATTCAGGTTAAATCTTTACAGTGTATTGGGACAGGTTCTTTTTAACCCTCCTAATGTGGCCGGCTGGCCGGGAGGTAAAACATGGATCGATAGTTCCACCTTGATTTTCAGAAACCGTCTTCCAAAAGTATTGCTCAGTGATGCAACTGTATCTATTGAACCTAAAAAATCATTTGATGCTCTTGAAAGCACACCGGTTGTGGCTAAAAGTGGTAAAGTGAAAAAAGCTAATGCTATTTGCAATTTCGATTTGTTCCTGCAATTTGCTGCTAAACTAAACGATGAAGATTTTTGCAAACAGCTTTCTGGAATCCTGAATCAAAAACAACCATCTGCCGAAGTCTTTGAAATGATACGTAGTTTTACATGGAAATTCGAAGGAAATGAAAAAAAAATAAAAACGGCCATATATTTGATGGGACTGCCGGAATACCAACTTAGCTAAAAATAAAATGAACAGAAAAAAATTTCTTCAGATTTCATCTTTGGCTACTGCGTCTCTCCTGGTTCCAAAATTTTTATATAGCTTAAATAGCAGAAAGATTTTCACTGAATCAACCGGAAATAAAAAACTGGTAATAATCCAATTGTCAGGTGGAAATGATGGACTGAATACTTTTATCCCATACACTAACGATTTATACTATCAAAGCCGAATAGGTCTTAGTTACCCAAAATCTGATTTGATTACCTTGAATGATTCAATGGGATTAAACCCGAACATGAAAGCTTTTGAAAGTATATTTAAAGAAGGCGAATGCTGTATCATCAATCAGGTTGGTTACCCAAACCCTGACCGTTCGCACTTCAGATCAATGGATATTTGGAATACTGCAAGTGGTAGTGACCAGTATATGAACACGGGCTGGCTTGGAAGATATTTGGATGCTTATTGTGTAAATGAGGATAAAGCGCATGTTGCAGTAGAAATGGATGATCTGTTAAGCCTTGCACTTAAAGGAGAAAAAGTAAAGGGACTTGCCATGAGAAATCCGGAAAGATTATTCAATGCAATTAAAGATCCTTATTTAAATGCTCTTATAAATGTTGCAAATGATGAATCAGATAGTGCAGCCGATTACATGTACAAAACTCTGAGGGAAACATCACAGTCTGCCGGCTATATTCATAATTATTCGAAAATTTATAAATCCAATGAATCTTACCCAGAACATGAAATGGGTAAGAAACTTCAGGTTATTGCAGAGCTCATTTGTTCAGGTTGCGAATCACAAATTTACTATATCTCCATCACCGGATTCGATACGCATGCGAATCAAAAACCTTCTCAGGGACGTTTGTTGGGAATTTTAAGTGATAGTCTGAAATCTTTTACCAATGACCTTAAAAGAAATAGCAAATTCGATGAAACTCTTGTTTTGTGCTTTTCTGAATTCGGAAGGCGCGTTGATCAAAATGCAAGTCAGGGAACCGATCATGGGGCAGCTAATAATGTAATTCTCGTGGGCGGTAATCTGAAAAAGAAAGGATTCTATAATGATCCTCCAAAATTGAATAATCTATTGCGTGGCGACCTAACTTACGAACTCGACTTCAGAAGTATTTACGCAACTATTCTCAATAAATGGCTTGGCGCTAATGCAGATCTGGTAATAGGTAAAAAATTCCAGCAACTCGATTTCATTTAAGTCTCCAATTTATTGTTCAGCTATTTGCTAAGCACAAATTTTAAGGAAGAAATGCGGTTATTATCTTTGAATAAAACGGCATTGTATATGCCTGAAGTTTTATTTCCGAGCTGCACTACCCAATCTTCGTTACTTCGTAAATTCGAATTACGAACCACTTCCCTGCCACCGGAATCGTAAATAATTATTTCATTCATCCCAGCATGTTCTAAACTACTGGACAAATGGAACTCTCCTGTTCCCGGATTTGGAGTAATTGTTAAATAAACAGGTGATTTGTCAGTGTTTTCTGCGATGCCAACTGAGTAATCATAGTACCCCAAAGTATATTCTCCAATCAGTAATGTATCAACCGTAAAACTACCTCTTTTGTCTGTTGCAGATGGGCCAATATTGTGTAATACGGAAGTGATCTGTTCCCAGTTATGGCCGGCACCTGGTCTGTATAATAACATTAAACTATCTTCGGTTCCGGTAATGAAGGTGTTATCCAGATATCCTGTCGTAGCGTTTGTACTTCCATCATATACAAACAACCCTTTAGTTAAAAACCCATTTGGAAAATTTCCATTAACCGACCAGTAATGGTAGTCAGAAAGTCTGATACCGGGATTGGATTGTGTAAAGGGATCAGGTGCAACAAAATGATGCTCAATTCGCACCAATGCCTGAGAAGCACCTGTAGCCTGTACATTTAATGTAACATTTGTTTCAGGCACAATTACTGTTCCTATGTTTGTTAGGATCTTTTCATTCGAAGAAATAGCATCACTGATTTTTTCATTCCTGTCGAGAGCCATCCAGGTAGGCAACATCAGCAATGGAATATGGTATGAATTTGTTAAAGAGTCGATGATAATGGTAACAGTGGTGTCTTGTGTACCATCTGAAAATGTAATTTCAACCGGCATGTTGTAAATGTGATTATTGCCTTTGCTTCGCTGACGTGTAAAAAGATAAACATGATCTAATCCACCTGAAATAACATAAGCAGAATCAATCGAGAAATGAGGAAACCCGGGAGTAAATATCCAATCATCAAAAAAACGATTCATATTTATTCCGGATCCTGCTGTTAATTCATCCCGCAGATCTGCACTCGTTGCCGATGAAAATGCTTTGTTATTCATGTACTGTTGTGTTCCTGCAAAAAATGCACTGTCACCCATATAATTTCTTAAAGTATGAACAACATCAGCACCTTTCTGATATACATGAAAACCATAAGTATTAGCATGTGGGATATTATTCATGGTTAAATAGGCACCATCCTGAACAGGTGTATGCGCAAACTGTAAAACCTTCCTGTGATTCGAACGAATCCAATCCCTGTAGGCAGCTATACCAGCAACCTTTTCAGTATAAAATGCTTCATTGTAAGTGGCAAATCCTTCGTTAAGCCACATGTCTTCTGCTGTAGCACACGTTACCTTATCTCCCCACCACATATGAGACAACTCATGCGCCCATAGTGTAGCATAGGTTTGGGAACCATTTACAAATGCTCTTCCAATATGTATGCTGGAAGCATGTTCCATGGCACCGGAGTTGAAAGGGATCAAGCAATAACCTACCTTGTCGAATGGATAGGGACCATACGCCGTTATGTAACTCGATAATGCAGTATCAAGATTTGAAAATGTACCTAAAACTAAAGGAGTATCTACAGGTAA
>CAUJFJ010000196.1 GCA_963169675.1 Bacteroidota bacterium | reverse complement strand
ATGAATAGTTACCGGTATAAGTTGTGATCTTACCAAAATCGATATCAGACACGTGAGTACAAACTGCATCCAGGAAGTGCCTGTCGTGAGACACTACGATAACTGTATTCTGAAAATCGGCAAGGAAATTCTCGAGCCAGGTAATTGTTTCCACATCCAAATCGTTGGTAGGCTCATCGAGTAACAGAATGTCGGGATTACCAAAAAGTGCTTGTGCAAGCAACACTCTTACTTTTTCTTTACCATTTAAATCTTTCATCAAACGGTTGTGCATTGATTCAGGAACACCCAAGCCACTCAATAATTCCGCTGCATTACTTTCTGCATTCCAGCCATCCATTTCAGCAAATAAAGTTTCCAGTTCCCCAACGCGGTCACCATCGGCTTCACTGAAATCGGGTTTAGAATAAAGTGTATCCTTCTCAACAATTACATCCCACAATTTTTTGTTTCCTTTCAAAACAGTCTGAAGCACTTCCATTTCATCGAATTCAAAGTGATTCTGTTTCAAAACACTCATTCGTTCACCGGGAGTAATAGAAACCTGTCCCGTTGAAGGATCTATTTCACCTGAAAGAATTTTCAAAAAAGTAGATTTACCTGCACCATTGGCGCCAATAATCCCATAGCAGTTTCCGGGTGAAAACTTAATATTAACGTCTTCGAATAAAACCCGTTTTCCGTAACGGAGCGATAAATTAGATACTGAAATCATGTGTGGAATGTCAAATAAGGGTGCAAAGGTAGTGATTTTTATCAGCGGGCACCATATCCAGCCCCTGACAATATCATAACAAATTCAATATCAATAACATGCAATTAGATCAATTCCTGATAGCAGCTGCCAATTTAATTTTTGAATCTTCGAAGAATTTCTTATACTTTCGCTTACAAATGACATTCACAATTTAAAATAAGTAAGATGAGAACCTGGAAATGTTTAATTTTTTTAATCGCCTTTTTATGGAATTCTTATACAGGGTACTCGCAGCAATTTGAAAAACTCGGATCAGGACTTAGAGTATCCGGAACTATACTTTGTATGGAGAAGGATACTATTGGGGACAGGATGTTTGTTGCCGGCGAATTTACAAATATTGACAACCTTAACACCGAACAAATTGCATACAAAGACGCGACCGGCTGGCATGCTATGGCAACGAACTTTGATCATTATGTAAGATCGATGAAATATGTTGACGACCGATTATATGTTGGTGGAAATATTGAAACCATTGATGGGGACACCATAAATAACATTTGTTATTATGACAGTACCGGATGGCATAAGATGGGTCAAGGTTTAAATGGGATCGTTACCTCTATTGAATATTATGATTCATCATTGTATGTTTCAGGTTATTTTACAGTTGCCGATAATAATTTGCAGGTAAATGGTATTGCAAAATGGGATGGAAATTCCTGGTCAAGTGTGGGAACCGGAGCTGATTATGCCTGGGTAAACATAAAGGTGCTTAATGATACATTATATGCATATGGGTTCTTCGATATTTTTAATGGAATGGCCAGTAGAAATCTAGTAAAGTTTGATGGAAACACTTGGACACCTATCCCCCTTGACACGCTACATGAAATACGAAACATTACCTATAGCAACGAGACATTATTTGCGACGATGTATAGTTTTTCCACCCATAATACTTCATTATACAAAAATTTAGGAGCCAACTGGCCATACTGGCAGGCAACTTCTAGTCCATTTGAAGTGGATTACATTTTTTGTCCGCTAACAACATATCGTGATACATTGTATTCATTTCAGATAAGTTTAGCCACGGATTCAATGGTAATTTCAAAATACAATTTTAATGGATACAATATTGGGAACTTCACCTCCATCGGGAGCACTGTAAATTACCCATACTGGTATTTTGGAAAAGTGATTCAGGATACTCTTTTCTTTGGTGGAGAATTCCGAAAAGTAAACAATGGATTGGCAGCAGGAGTTTCCTGTTTAAAGGATGCATCATTTAGCAGTCCATTTTACCCAACCTTAAGTTATCAAAGCTCCAACCATTATGCTCACGGTTATGGAATATATTTTGATTCAACCTGGAATAAATTATTAGTAGGTGGCCGTTTTGAATTTGCAGGTGATTCAATTGCAAAAAGTATTGCAACATGGGATGGTACAAAATGGGAGCCGGTTGGAAGTGGCGTTGATGCGATGGATTTAGGATCAGGATTTCGAGTACGAAATTTCGTACGTTATAACAACCAACTATATGTGGGTGGGAATTTTAGCAAAGCCGGAAATAAATCAACAGGTGGTTTTGCTGTATGGAATGGGACTGATTGGGATTCCGTAGGATCAGGCAAGCCAGGCCTCGTAAGGGATATGGTAACTTTTAAAAACAAACTATATGTAGCCGGTTATATTACTGAAATTGCCGATCTTAATAATGTTCATGGAGTTGCAAAATTTGATGGAACCACCTGGAGTAAACTACCACAGCTTTCAGTGAACAATGATTATGTTGCAAGCCTTTGTGTCTTCAATAATATGCTCTATGCTTCCGGTAAATTTGGCTCTTTCCCTAATTACTATTATTTCTCCCGTTCATCTAACGGAAATATTTGGGACAGTCTTGCCATCCCCGGAAATCAAATTGTTACTCAAATGCTGGTGGTAAATAATAAATTATATCTGGCTGCCACAGCTGCAATCTATCGATATGATGGAACTACATGGGATACCGTGGTTACTTCAGCTATGAATTGGATGGGCGGTTTTAGATTGGGTAACATTGGCAATAATCTTATATTTGGAAACCTTGATAATTCCGACACCTATATTTTGAATGATCAGGATAGTGTGATGCATCTTTTTCAATACACAATGTATAATTCGCATTCTATTGATTCATCAACTGCTTTTTTAACAGGATTTATCCCGTATGCCTACTATAGAATTGATCCAATGAATCATATTATAAAAATCAATCGTGAATTACCTTCAACTTCCTTTATTTATAATCCTGACTCTATTTGCGACCATGAATACGTGCATTTTGGATTTGATACCTTATCTCATATAACTCAATTTTACGAATGGCAATTCCCGGGTGGCTTACCTAATTTATCTTCTGTTGCATATACCGATGTTAAGTATTCTAATCCTGGTTTGTATGATGTTAGACTTAAATTAAGCAATGGGTTTGGTTCAGATTCGATTTATTTGCCAAATCTAATCTATGTTGCAAATTGCTCCACCGGCGAACCTGAATTTCAGGAAAGCCACCTCAAAATTTATCCCAACCCTAGCAGCGGACAATTGAATATAGAACATCCATCCAATTTAGGGCACTTTTACTCTACTACAATCTATGACTTTATGGGACGAGTCGTTTTTTCGACAATAAATGAGGATTCAAACACACAAAGCGCTAACCCACTTGATATTTCCTTCTTGCCTTCAGGAATTTATACAGTAAAGGTTTACACAGACAAATATTCGTTGTTCAATACTTTTATTAAATTGTAGTTATGCTAATCTGTGGAAATATGAAAATCATGAGAAATCCCAAACTATTTTTACTTTTGTTAACCTTCTTTTATTTAAACATACAACCAACTTTTTCACAGAAGTATGACAATACATGGCTCATGGGATATTATTATAGCTCTTTTACAAATGTAACCGGGCTTGACTTTTATTTTGGCAATCCGGTAAGTGTTGGCTTTGCTCCTCCTTTTAATTTCATTTCAACGGGAGGTGCATGCATGTCAGATGTAAATGGCGATCTGCTTTTTTATACTAATGGATGTCAGGTAGCTAATTTTAATAATCAGATTTTAGCTAACTCTGCCACATTTAATAATTATACTCCTCAGAATTCTTACATGATATGCGACACATGGCAAAGCGTAATTTCATTACCTTATCCTGACCATCCAGGACAATTTATATTGATGCATTGCTATATTGATTTAAACTCACCTTTTGGAGTTAAAAAATTACTCTATAGTACTGTGGATATGAATGCCAATGGGGGCTCAGGTGAAATGACCTCTAAAAACAATGTTGTCTTTCAAGATACTATTATTGATTCCTTTCTTCAAGCCACTAAGCATGGCAACGGCCGGGATTGGTGGGTGATTACACATGGTAGGTCAACCAATAAATTTCATGTTACACTCGTTACTCCTTCCGGACCTGTTCAGGATACTGAATATTATACCGGACCTGCAGTTCCTCGATTTGACATTGGAGAAGGACAAGCAGAATTTTCTCCCGATGGTTCAATGTTTGGCTTTGTTCATAATAGATTTAATTCATTTTATCTTTTTGATTTTGACAGATGCTCAGGGACGATTTCATTTCGCGACTCTGTGCATATTACTCAAAGTAATCCGAATGAATGGCCACTCTGGGGAGGCACTTTTTCACCTAACAGTCAATATTTTTATGCAAACACCCAACAAAGAATTCTTCAATACGATTTGCTTGCCCCTTCACTTGCAGCCAGTGAAAAATTAGTTGGTGTTGATAATGGAGCAGGCAACGCGATATTCAGACCAAGACCAGGACCAAATGGTAAAATTTATTACATCGGCTGGGGAGGTGAAAATGATTTGAGCGTAATTAATAATCCTGATTTGGCTGATACCTTGTGTGATTTTCAACAGCATTCGTTTCCATTAACCTCCTATCATGGAACCAGCATTCCCGACTTTCCTAATTATCGTCTCGGACCATTGACTGGAAGTTCTTGCGATACATTGACCTCAATCAATGAATTGCTGGATGATTCTTATTACGATATTACAATTTCTCCAAATCCTAATAATGGAATTTTCACCATATCATATGCTTTGCAGGCTGACCGATCAGGAAAACTTCGTGTACTGGATATTAATGGGAAAGAGGTTTACTTGAGATCACTACCGATTTATTCCATATCTCAACAGATGGAGCTTGACTTTTTGGCAAGTGGGATATATTACTTACAGATTGTTTCTGGCAAAAATTCTGAAAGTAAAAAATTCGTTGTGGTTCGCGAGGATTAAAAAAATTGGTTTTTTATTAAATAAAGAATCCCTGAAAAACTGGAATTGAGCAGAAAGTACTGGTTTAAATTATACTTTAGAATAAATAATAAGCAAACGATGAGAACTTTAAAATCAACCATCTTTTTAGTAATTTTAATACTATCAATCACAAACGTATTTGCCCAATACAATTTAGAATGGAATTTTATGAATTTGGGTGCATCTACTGGGAGTATTAATAATAACATGCACTGCTATTCTAATGGGGATGTACTTGTGTCTGGCAGAAATAATGGTGATCTTGATCTCCTCCTCGTCCCATAGCTAAGGGACTGTGGCAACGATGTATTAATTCTTAATCCTTAATCCTCCCCAGTGCTTTGTATGCGAAGAAAAGACTCAACATCGAAAAAACTGCGCCCGCAAAAAATGCAGCTCCGGGAAAAATGATTCCTGCTTTGCCGGATGAGAACCAGGAAAATAAAAGTGTCATCAGAGGCGGTCCAATAATTGAAGTCAAACTTATCATACTTGCCAGTCCGCCCTGCAACTCTCCTTGTTCGGTGTCAGGGACCTGATTCGACATAATTCCCTGAATTGCAGGACCGGTGATTCCACCAAGACAATACGGTATTAAAAACACAAACATCATCCAGCCTTGAGTTGCAAAAGCAAAAAGCATCAAACCAATTATATAAAGTACCATTCCGGTGTAGACTGATTTTTCAGGTCCAAGTTTCGGATTTATAAAACGAATTAATACACCCTGCACTAATCCAACCATTAATCCTGCAAATCCCAATGAATATCCTACCATTGACTCGCTCCAGGCAAATCGTTCAATAGTAAAGAATGCCCAAGTGCTTTGAACAGCATGAGATGCGATGTATACAAACACCAAAGCCCCAACAAGGCTCAACACCAAAGGATACTTTTTCAAGTGCTTCAAAGTACCTACAGGATTGGCACGTTTCCAATCAAATTTTCTTCTCTTTTCAACAGGCAATGATTCCGGTAAAATAAAAAATCCGTAAATCCAGTTCAGAAATGTAAGTGCTGCTGCAAAATAAAACGGAACTCTGGGACCATATTCGCCGAGTAAACCGCCTATTACCGGCCCGACAATAAATCCAACACCAAACGCGGCACCAACCATTCCAAAATTCTGAGCTTTCTTTTCGGGAGTACTGATATCTGCGATATATGCCATTGCAGTAGTAAAACTTGCGCCGGTAATTCCTGCAATAATTCTTCCCACAAATAGCCATGCTATGGTTGGTGCAAGAGCCATTAGAATATAATCGAGACCAAATCCAAACAAGGCAACTAAAAGTACAGGCCTTCTTCCGAACTGATCACTTAAACTTCCCAGCAATGGAGAAAATAAAAATTGCATTACAGAAAAAGCAAATAGCATCCATCCGCCATATTCGGCAGCATCACTGATAGTTCCACCCGTTAACTGAGTGATGAGAGCAGGCATTACAGGAATAATAATTCCAAGTCCTGTGACATCAATCAACAAGGTTAAGAAAATAAATCCGATTGCTGGTGTTCGTTTCATTAGTAGCCAATAAAAACTGGGAAGAGACGACAAAGCTACTTTATTTCATAAATAAAAAAAAGTGCCTGTGGTAACCAGTTCTCAAACCGTCCACAGGCACAGCATTATTGGCCAAAATAATTTTATTCCTTAAGCATTTTCATGTATTCTGTTTTACCATTCGATTGTATTGCAACAATATACATACCTGCTGAAAGATGATCTGTCCCGATATTAAAACTAGCTGCATCGGTAGAAACTGATCTTATAACCTGCTTTCCGGTCATATCAGAAACTGATATATACATTCTTTCGCTATTGGAAGGATCAATTCGTTCAATTACAATTTCATTTTCGAACGGATTAGGATACACATTGTACGCATATTCTTCTTCGTTTCCTGATCCCAATTCTCTGAGAAATAATCCAACGGTAACTGATTTACAACGTTGAACAGAAAGTCCACAAGCATTAGCTGCTTTAACACATACACTTTTACTTCCATTTGAAGTAAACAAAACATTCACCGAAGTTGTGCCTTGACCGCTCGTGATAGTTGCTCCTCCTCCCGAAACAGTCCATGAATAGGAAGTGGCCGTTGCCACAGGAGCAATTGAATAATTCTTACCTACCGGAGCAATCATTCCAGATGTTTGACCGGTAATAGTACCCGGCTGTGCAGGTGTTCCGGTCACAGTTAATGAACGTGCACTTCCTTGACAAACTCCGTTTGCGCCTTTTACAGTAATATTACCGGAAGAAAATGTATTTGAGAAATGTATCAGTTGCGTAGTAGTGCTTGAAGGATTTTGAATGGTTGCACCTGAAGGCGCTGTCCATATATAGGTAGATGCATTTGCAACAGCAGCTATGCTGTACGATTTATTAAAAGTTAGACACAACCCGGAAGTTGGTCCTGAGATTGTGCCAGGAAGTGATGGAATTGCACCCACTAAAAAAGACGATGAAGTAATACTTTGGCATCCATTTGCAGTTACAGAGGTATGAATGGTGCCAATTTTAAAAGTTGCGGGGAAAGTTACCGACACAGATTGAGTATTATTAGAGCTATTAAATATTGTTCCAGCAGGGAATGACCATCCATAAGAATTTGCTCCGGCAACAGCAGCGGCAGTATAGGTAGTTGCCACACCATTAGTAACGCAAGAAGGTCCGCTAGTAATTGCAGGAGGCAATGGAATTGAGAAAACAGTTATTGTAATTGGATTTGAAGTAACAGTTCTCGCACATGTTGCAGCATCAGTAACAACACAGGTAACCGCAGTTCCATTTGTTAGGCCGGAAATAACTTGTGTAGCACTGTTAGTACCAAACGCCACACCATTTTTACGCCATGAGAAAACAGGAGATCCAACATTTCCGGCAACAGTTGCAGTACCGGTAATTGAAGTTCCGGAACAAATTGAAGTTGAAGAAACAGTAATAGATGCAGTAAGTGTTGGTTGTGAAAAAGGAACAATAGCTGCAGGGCCACATACGGGTGTTGCTGTTGAAATTGCCATCATAAAATTTCCGGCATTGATATCTTCAGTATCAAGTATTCTTCTTGTTGTTCCTGTAGAAACAGAAGGAAACATAACTGCAGTTTCAAGAGTATGTTCAATTCCATGTAAGTGTCCTAATTCATGAAGTGCTGTAGATTCAAAATCAATTTGTCCTGCAGGCGCATTACCTGTTCCGAAATTCCAGGCAAAACCGGCAGCATTGGCACTAAACCTCATATTTATATCGGTAACAAAAAATCGTGTTGTGGTTCCATCGGTACATGAATCAAAAAAGAAATCCCCTCTACCGGCGACTGAAGGCCCAAGTGGATCGTTGTCATCAAATGTCACTACATTAATACCATCATCTAAAAGCTGATTGACGGAAGTATTTGCACCTATGGTCCAATTAATTCCGGTTGTGCACTTCCAATTATTCATAGCACGTGTAAAAGAAGCAACTGCATCAACATTGGTAGCGAGATTTGAATTGATGTTAAATGTATATCCTCCTGTGCCGTTAAGATTTTGCATGGAGAATAAAAATGTTTGCGAATTTAAAGTAGCAGGAACTGAGTTAAATACAGAATATTCAATGATCAGTGAACTTGAACTGGTTCCTGTCTCCTGACCGTTATTAGTTACTTTAATTTGTCCGGACCCCGCAGTACCTGTCAACTGATTTGCGCTATTGACAGTCTGACTGGGAACCATCAATTGAATTTGAGTATCGCTCCATGAAATATAATCTGAATTCAACGGCCTGACAAAAGTAGGATTACTTCCAGCACCCCGGCGAAACTCTACAAATCCGCTACCACGTGTTGCTCCAAAATTTACCCCATTAATAGTTAAAACCGATTTGGTGCCGGCAGTTGTTGTAGTCGGAGAGAAGGAAGTTATTACAGGTGCCACCATAACTTTATTATTATTTGACGCATCTGCAGTTTTACGAAAATTTTCAGACAATAATACATTTCGTTGACTACCGGTTAACCGGGCAACAAGCGGATACAAATCACGATCCAGTGATTCATAAGTTTCAAAAGCACCGAAAGCTTTTTCCGATTCCTGATCATATCCAATAAAGCCTTGTATATCGCCATATGCTTTGTATCCGGTGATACCAGGTGCAACATTTGCAGGAATGAGACAAAATAAACCCACCTGATCTTGCAGCAACTGAAGTGTTCCGGTAGCATAATGAATTTTCCCATCTACATGACCGCCTTCAGTTATCACCTGAATTTGAGCAGATTTAATATGTCCTTTTAAAACACTATAAACAACCACCTGATGGATGGTATAAATTCTGGTATGGGATTCATTCCATTCAGATTTGCTTGAGATAACTTTCCCATCGACAATTAATTGACTGTTGTCGACTACGTTCTTCAAAGGAAGTGGTGTTAACATACACAGGTCGGCAAAGACGTTATGGTATGTTAGCAGCAGAAATATTAGTGCAAAGAGTTTCAATGATTTCATAATTTAAGTATTTAAGGTAAGTGAACAGGTCAAAAGTATATACCCGGAAATTGAGCATCAATCCCTATTATTAGTGAAAAGTATTGACTTAAAATAGAATAGATCACTAATTCTAGTGATAGCAATGCCAAATGGGATGAATTTTTCTTCGAAATAAATTTGAAAATTGCAAAAACCCCTTTAACTTTATAAAAAATAATTAATTACAACCATGCAACAACAATTAAGCTTCATTACTCTTGGGGTCCGTGACCTGGATACTATGAAAAACTGGTATAACCATGTCTTTGGCTGGGAACCTATGAAGCATGAAGGGAATATAGTTTTTTATAAAATGGAAGGATTAATCTTTGCATTATTTCCCTTTGAAGAATTGGCAAAAGACATAGGCATATCATCAGACGGAAGTGGGTTTAAAAAGTTCACTTTAGCAATTAATCTATCTTCAGAAGCAGCTATAGACAGCCAATTTGATGAATTCAGGAAAAAGGGAGTAACGATTGTTAAGTCACCAGAAAAAGTATTTTGGGGAGGCTATTCCGGGTATATAGCAGATCCGGAAAATAATTATTGGGAATTTGCTTATAACCCTTTCCTTTAAAATACCGGGCGCGTTGCTAAGTTACATTGAAAATTAAACTGGTTAGTTTTCTGGCAAATAAATTCCTGCATTGAATGCAAAGAGTACTAAACCTGTGCGCGATTTTACTTCCAGCTTATCGAATACACTTTCCCGGTAGCCATCCACAGTTCGTTGGCTGATATTCATTTTATCGGCAATTTCCTTGTATGTAAGTTCGCTGCAACAAAATTTAATAAATTCCAATTCACGGGAAGAAAGACTTCTTATCAGATTCCGGTAACCATTTCGTGTGGGATGACCGTTAATCATATTTTCAGGAATAAGTAAGCTTTCAATCACTTGTTTGTCGTAATAGCATCCTTTGTCTAATACTTCCTGAAGTACCGTTCGAAAGACTGCAGGTGATGAATCTTTAAACAGATAAGCATTTGCACCTAACCGAACCATTTCTCTGATCACGTGAAGATCATTGTTAACACTGAGTGCAATGAGCCGGAGTTCAGGATACTTTTCTCTCAACACAGAAACTGTTTCATGACCATCCATTACCGGCATATTCACATCGATTAAGGCGATATCAGGTAATCTGTTGATGTTAGCAATTTCTTCTATCAATTCCTTACCATTGGCAGCTTCTGCAACTACCTTAAAACCTTCAATACTTTCTAATAATAAGCGTATGCCTTTTCTCACTAATTGGTGATCATCTGCTAAAGCGATTCTAATAGCCATAATTTTATAATTCTATTCAGAACTTGAAAGTGATTTAAATTTGCCGCGAGTTAACCATCGCAATAGGATACTCATTTATCAGGGATTTGAACTGTTTAGCTTCGAAAGTAAATAAAATATTGATACTTCAAAAAATAGTAAATTTCGGTACATAGCCCAGGAGTAAATTAGTAGTCAATTTTGTGGTTATTTTATGTTAAGCTTAGATTAGGTTAGGAAAGCATTCAAGTATTATTAACTAATGCTATGCACGAAAGTAAATTACTACAGCACTGCCTTTACAGTAAAATACCCCCGTGAAAAATACGGGGGTAGGTATAGTTGATGGATTTGCAAATAACTATTTATCAACTAGTTACAATGTATTCATAGTTGCACGAAGCCATTATTGTGATGGAATACAAAGCTGTTAGTAGGAATTGAAGCCAAAAAAACCGGCTATCAGATATTTGATGCCGGTCTCTATAAAGTGTAGACTTTGCTACTTTTCAGTGTATCGTTTAAAATTATTCAAAATCATTTGCCATCCCATTTGTTGCATTTCTATTGGATTTTCACTTTCAGCCTCAAACGATTCTTCGATTGTTGTAGTATTTCCTTCTGAAGTAAATTTAATCTTAACTCTTCTGGAATCGCCTAAAGTATATTCAATATACTTTTCATGGATAACCTGATCATAAACACCTTCGAAGTCGAATCCAAAACTCCCATCCTTTGCTTCCATTCGGGAATTAAACTTCCCACCAACTTTCAGATCATTTTGAGCGCTCGGTGCGTGCCAATCATCATTTGCAAAATTCCATCCCGTAATGTGATTTGGGTTATTCCAATAGTCCCATACTTTTTGAACAGGTGCATTTATTATTGCACTAACAGTAATTACTTTTTTTTCGTTCATCCTGGTAAGATATTTTAATTAATTTTAAGTTATCGCAACATGGCCATGTAGCGTTCTCTGTTTTCATAAATTATCCATAAGTTTATTGCCATGAGAATAATTGCCATTGGCAAACCTTCCGGTGCACTAAAAATATGAACGAGCAAGATTCCTGTCATCACCGGAAATAATACAATCGCTCCCAATGCTCTTGTCTTTGGAATTGCAAATAAAACTCCGCCTGCTAACTCCACAACTGCAACAAGTGGCATTAGCCAACCGATAGTTTCAAACGCTTCATTTATCTTCTGTAATCCTTCAGGCAAATCATCAGGTGTTGGAATGTATTTAAATATTTTATTAAGTCCGCCATTGATGAATAGTAGTCCCATCAAAATGCACAATACATTTACAATTTTATTTTTCATAGCCAGTTATTTTTGTAAAGATAATACTTTTGTCAGATTTTCAAGAGCCATAATAAATCCTTCTTTAAATCCTAACTCAATATTCTTCTCCAGATCTGCCATATTTGCATGACGAATTTCAATTGATACTGTTGTGATCTCATTGCTTTCGCTAAAATTAACATTCCAGTTAGATCTTGGCCATTCCATATTGATATTTCCTTCTGCATCACAAAATGCATCTTCCAATTTATAATTAGATTTAGGTGAAATGGATATATAATCAGCCAACGCCCAATGTTCTTCCCCTTCCGGACCTATCATCGAATACAACCATCTACCTCCCTCCCGAAATTCCATGAATTTGGTTTTTGCCAACCATGGTAATGGCGCCCACCATTGATCTAATATTTCACTTTTTGTAAATGCATCCCATACCAAATCCTGTGTGGCATGAAATTGCTTTTTAACATGAACCGTACTGGTTGTTTTGTCGACTGTAAAATCCATTAATAAGTTGTGCATCATTTCTTTTTCGTTTTTAATTTTTCCAATACATTTTCTAATTGATCAAATCTCTTTTCCCACAGGCATCTGTATTTTTCAAGCCATTCATCCACTTCTTTCATTTTATTTATATCTAATTGATAGAATATTTCTCTTCCGGAAACTTCCTGCTTAACGACTTCACACTCTACTAAAACCTTTATATGTTTTGAAATTGCCTGTCGACTGGTGTTAAAATGGGAAGCTAAATCACCAGGTGTCATTGCGGTTATAGCAATGAGTCCTATTATCGCTCTGCGTGTTGGATCCGCTATAGCCTGAAATATATCTCTTCTGGTTTCCATAATCCTAATTGCTACTATTTGGTTGCAAATATATATGCAACCATCTAATTGCGCAAGAAACTCTGGAAATAATTATGTATATAATTGATATTTAATTATTTAATTTCTGCGAGGGTTCATATAAAACCTCAATAATAGTATAAAAACACAGGGAATCAACTAATTTTATTTAAGCCTAAAGCATTCCCGATAAATAATTTGTCGTCTTTATTATCGCTCATGATCAACAATTTATCGCCTTTGAACAAGGTAGAAGTACCACTTGGAGTGATGTACTTGCCATCCCTGTTAATTAGAACTATCAGAGAAGTTTTAGGGAATTTAAACTGGAAAATTTGTTTACCAATGGCGCCTGAATTATCATCGATTTCGATTTCAAATAACTCATTTTTAAAATTCTCGGACATCTCCAATTCAAGAGGATAACGTGTTTTAAACTTGACCGGCTTGAAGAGATATAGCCACTTTGCCACCTGTCCGATGGTAGTTCCTTGTAAAATCACAGAGGCTAGCACAATAAAAAATACAATATTAAAAATCATTCCTGATTTCTCGACTCCTTGTAACATGGGATAAGTTGCAAAAACAATAGGCACAGCGCCTCTCAATCCGACCCATGAAATCAGCAATCTTTCCCGGTTCTTCATCTTGAAAAACGAGAGACAGATAAAAACTGCAAGTGGACGTGCAACAAAAATTAGGAACATAGCTATTATCAAACCAGTGCCGGCGAAGGGCAACATTTGTTTAGGAAAAACGAGTAGTCCCAGAGTCAGGAACATTACAATTTGCATCAGCCATGCCTGGCCGTCATAAAATCTGATAATACTTTTCTTGTGAACAAAATTCTGATTTCCCAAAATGATAGCTGCAAGATAAACGGCAAGAAAACCGTTGCCGTTAAAAAAGGCGGTGATACTGTAAGTAAAGAAAACCAGTGCCAACATCAAAACCGGATAAAGACCATCATAATCGAGGTTAACTTTATTGATTACCCAGGTCATAAATTTTCCCAGCAAATAACCGAATAGAGCTCCTATGATCATTTGTTGAAAGAACATTGGAATAAGAGACAGCGCAGAGGCTTCCGGATTCATCATCAGAGAAGTTATACCTATGGTAAGGAAATAAGCCATAGGGTCATTACTTCCTGATTCCAATTCAAGCAGTGGTCTCAGATTACCTTTAAGTCCAATGCTTTTCGATCGCAGCACAGAAAAAACTGCAGCCGCATCAGTAGAAGATACAATCGCGCCAATTAGAAATCCTTCCATTAAAGTAAAATCGGAGATTGCTGCAACAAAATAGCCAACAGTACCTGCAGTAATAAATACCCCAAGTGTTGATAACAGGATTCCCTGTTTAAGCACGGGCTTTACGCTTTCCAGCTTAGTTTCCAAACCTCCGGAAAACAGAATGAAAGTGAGGGCAATAGTACCTAAAGATTGCGCAAGATCGGCATCATCAAAATGAATTCCTCCAATACCATCGGAGCCGGCAAGCATTCCCACTATTAGAAAAATGATAAGTGCAGGTATTCCAACCCTTCCAATTGTTTTACTGGCGAGAATACTCAATAACAATAGTATGGAGCCGATGAGCAGTATATTTTCGGAATTCAGAATCATTACAAAATATAATTATTTCAGATCTCGTGAAGATAATAAAATAATCCGGAAATAGAATGTCTTATAAAAGAACAATGCTGATTGGTTAAGACAAACTCTGAAAATCCTGTTAAGGGTTCACTAACTACATAAGGGTGATACTAAAAAAACCTGTGACAGATACTTATTTACAGGAAAAGCATTTCAGAAAAATATTCAGAGCCTTAACTCTAGCTGAGAAAACAATTATTCAAAGCAGATGGTGCAATACCAAACTGTTTCCTGAAAGATTTACTAAATGCACTAAGGTCTGAGAAACCTGCCAATAAAGCAACCTCGGAAATAGATACCTGACTCTTTATTAACATACCTTTAGCATACTCCAATCGTTTCTTTATTACATACTGATAGGGACTTATTCCAAATACTTTCCGGAACAACCGGAAGAAATGGTATTCTGACAAGCAGCAGTATGAAGCTGCATCTTTTATATCGAGTGCACTTAAATAGTTGGCATCAATATATGCTTTACCAGAATTAATTCTTCGTAACAAATCCTTTCTGGTAACAGACTTCACGGATGGAATATTCTGTAATTGCTTGTAAACAGGAATATGATCAGCGATAATATATTCTGCAATGTTGAAATAAAATTCATTCGTAAAATCACCTTCTGAAAGTTGGCCAGCAGTAAATTCTCTGTCTATTTTTTTGAGATACTGCCCTAAGATAGTTTCATCCGATGCATACTTATTTTCCAAAAAATCATTCCCTTTAAAGAATTTATCAAGTGCCGGATCAGGATGAAAGGTATCCGGTCTGCGGTAACTTGCAGTTACTTCCGATAATAAATCATGAGATAAATCTATACAAATCCCTCTTACTGGAACGCGACTCTCAATTTCGACTGCACCCTCCGCAGAATGATTTGCAAGTAAATACTGTCCGTTAGCAACACTGTATTTGTTCCCGTTAACGGTATACTCCTCACAACCATAGCTGACATATTTAATTGAAAAATTACGAAACTTCAGTGGACTGGATAACTCACTTATAGAGGAAAAGTCAATCAAACTTCTCTTATCAGGAGCATACACTAAAAGGTTCATTGGAGAAGTCAGCATCAGGATCTATCTTTTTTCAAAGATAAAAATCAATTTAATGAATTGCAATACCAGAACTTACTAATTCGTAATGATATTGTAAATTCTATCTCAATCGAACAACCCGCTTCGTTGCAATTGGATTGCCATCTGCGTAAAGCGAAACGAGGTAAATACCACCCGGAACATGACTCAAACCTGAAAGTGACAAAACGGTTTCAGCCTCTCCCGGATTTGAAAACTGCTTTGCTAAGACTTGTTGTCCAAGGGTATTGTTCAACACAACCTCAAATCTCTTGTAATTCTCCAATCCGGCAAATCTGATTTGCAGTTCATCAACAAAAGGATTAGGAAAAGTTTGTAATGCCAATTGATTGTTTGCCAGGTCTGATGTTCCGGTAAGTGTTGCCAAATAATTATTGTAAGTCTTCAGCAAAACAGTTATTACAGGGACCAGAGTCCAGGAATTATTTTTGGAATCATTGGTGAATACCGTAATACTCAGATCGCGCAAAGGGAAATACCAGGAACTGGCAGCGTAGGCTAAATCTCCACCATGTCCAAACCCTTCATAACCGGCAAAGAATTTCCGCATCAATCCTAAACCATAGGTTGTTGATGGTAATCCCGGAGCGGCAACAGTTGTTTTGGCTTCTGTCATTGTTGCCGCCGAAAGAATATCGCCTCGCATGTAAGTGCGCATCCATCTGGTGACATCTGTTGGCGTTGCAAAATACCCACCTGCTGCACCTGCTGCAGAATTAAGCGATAGATAATTGATGTAGAAGTTATGGGCGTCATCATTGATGCCATCACCATTTAAATCCATCCAAACATGAGCAACCGGAGAAGTTAATGTTTCGAATGAAGGGGTTGCTATTGTATTCATAGCCAGAGGAGCAAAAAAACGACTTCTCAATTCCTGATAAAAATAATTTCCGGTAGCCTCTTTGATAATCTGAGCCAGCAAAAAATAATTGGTATTAGAATACGACCACGCTGCACCCGGATTAAATTGTTGTGGTGCAATAAAGGTTTGAATTAAATCGATTGGATCCCAGATAGAATCCTGATCACCCAATAGTGTGGGCTGGCATGCGGGGTTACTCAACACATCATATATTCCACTTTCGTGACGCAGTAACTGTCTGATAGTAATATTTGGATTTATGTATTGAATGGTATCTATCCATTGATAAAGACTATCATCAAGATTCAATATCCCCTGCTCAGCAAGTTGCAAAACACATGCTGAAGTCATCGTTTTAGTTACACTTCCAATTAGATAAACATCTGCAGTGGTAACGCTATCTAACGGAACCAAAGAACTGATTCCGGTTGCTCTTGCCCATACAGCAGTATCAGGAAATTGCATTGCTGCACTCAATGACTTTACATTTAAAACCACCTGCATGCTGTCGAGTGATTTACTCAACATACTGTCAAGTGGAAATGGAACCCCTTGTCCATTTGACTTTAACAAGGGGAACCATAGCAGAAACAAAACTAACCGGACGGAAATATTCTTCATCTTTAATTTCATAGTATCAGCGTTGTTTAACTGAGGCCAAATTTGAACAAATTAAAACTATCTGTGTTTGTCAAATACTGCTAATTTCAAATTCCAAACATTCCCTTTACTCCTGCTCTATTTCTAAAAGCCTTTAGTTATAAAAACCTCTTAACGATAACTATTCATTCGGCACCCATTTCATGTGACAAAAATCATCTTACCTGAAAAATTTGGATAATTTTATTATGAGCAATCTCATGTTCTTAACGCCTCATTATCAATACATTTAATATTTTTAAAACTTACCTAACTAGTGAAATGTTTGGTAATTTTGCACCACTAAAACTGACACAAAAAAAACTAAATAATATGGAAGAAAACAAAAACCAAAGCTCAGCAGGCAGCTACAATGTCAATGGTGAGGGTAAGTGCCCATTTTCGGGAGCAATGAAACAAACGGCAGGTTCAGGAACAAGAAATCAGAACTGGTGGCCGAATCAATTGAAATTAAACATCCTGCGTCAGCATTCATCGCTTTCGAATCCAATGAATCCAGAATTTAATTATGCAGAAGAATTTAAGAGTCTGGATTTAACGGCTTTAAAGAAGGACATTTATGAAATGATGACAAAATCGCAAGATTGGTGGCCAGCCGATTATGGTCACTATGGTCCGTTCTTTATCAGGATGGCCTGGCATAGTGCAGGTACCTATCGTATTGCTGATGGTCGTGGTGGTGCCGGATCAGGAACACAACGTTTTGCGCCGTTAAACAGCTGGCCTGATAATGCTAATCTTGACAAAGCACGTTTGTTGCTTTGGCCGATCAAGCAAAAATATGGTAAGAAAATTTCATGGGCTGACTTAATGATTCTCGCAGGAAACTGTGCTTTAGAGTCGATGGGCTTTAAAACTTTCGGATTTGGTGGCGGACGCGAAGACGTTTGGGAACCGGAAGAAGAAATTTATTGGGGCTCAGAAGGAAAATGGCTGGAAGATAAACGCTATTCCGGTGACCGTGAACTGGAAAATCCACTCGCCGCAGTGCAAATGGGACTTATCTATGTAAATCCGGAAGGACCGAACAGCAATCCTGATCCAATTGCTTCAGCACGTGATATTCGTGAAACTTTTGCCCGAATGGCCATGAATGATGAAGAGACTGTTGCTTTGATAGCAGGAGGTCACACTTTTGGAAAAACCCACGGAGCTGCTGATCCATCTAAATATGTTAGCGTTGAACCTGCCGCTGCAGGCATCGAAGAGCAAAGCATGGGTTGGAAAAATTCATTCGGAAGCGGACATGGAGTAGATACTATCACTAGTGGTTTAGAAGGTGCATGGACTACCACTCCTACCAAATGGAGCAATAACTTTTTCTGGAATTTATTTGGATACGAATGGGAATTAACAAAGAGTCCTGCCGGTGCACACCAATGGAAACCAAAACATGGCATGGGGGCAGATACTGTTCCTGATGCACACGATCCTGCGAAGCGTCATGCTCCAACGATGCTGACAACCGATCTTGCATTAAGATTTGATCCTGCTTACGAAAAAATATCGCGTCGTTTTCTCGATAATCCTGATGCTTTCGCAGATGCTTTTGCTCGTGCCTGGTTTAAACTTACACACCGCGACATGGGACCGATTTCAAGATATCTTGGTCCGGAAGTACCTAAAGAAGAATTAATCTGGCAAGATCCACTTCCTGCAGTAAATCACCCTTTGGTCAATGATCAGGATGTAGCTGCTTTGAAAGATAAAATTCTTGCTTCAGGTCTTTCAGTATCGCAATTAGTTTCAACTGCATGGGCGTCTGCTTCAACATTCCGTGGTTCCGATAAACGAGGTGGTGCCAATGGTGCCCGTATTCGTTTAACTCCTCAAAAAGATTGGGAAGTAAATAATCCTTCACAGCTGAAAAAAGTGCTTGACACTCTCAGCAACATTCAGCAGGAATTTAATACTGCTCAAACAGGTGATAAAAGAGTTTCCATGGCTGACCTGATTGTACTTGCAGGATGTGCAGGTATTGAACAAGGAGCTAAAAATGCCGGCACTGCTGTTAAAGTTCCGTTTACTCCGGGTCGTACCGATGCTACTCAGGAACAAACAGATGTTGAATCATTTGCTGTTATTGAGCCAATTGCAGATGGATTCCGTAACTACATGAAACAAGGTTATAAAATTGCTGCTGAAGAAATGTTAATTGATAAAGCACAATTACTAACGTTAACAGCTCCGGAAATGACTTTGCTGGTTGCAGGAATGCGTGCATTGAATGCGAATTTTGATAATTCAAAACATGGCATTTTCACCGGCAAACCTGAAGCATTGACCAATGATTTTCTGGTAAATCTTCTTGACCTGGGAACAACATGGAAAGCAACCAATGATTCACAAAGCGTTTTCGAAGGTAGAGATCGTAAAACAGGAGCTCTTAAATATACTGCAACAAGAGCTGATTTGATCTTCGGTTCTAATTCCGAACTCCGTGCGATTGCT
>CAUJFJ010000195.1 GCA_963169675.1 Bacteroidota bacterium | reverse complement strand
TTCCAGTTCATCTCCCGGTTCGAGGTTCTTAATATGGAAATGAAATGCGTAAGAAGTAATCGGATTAAGATTAAATATTTCTGATTCTGTTGAAATTGAGTCTTTGAATACTGCGGGGATAATGCTTCCATCAGGTTTTATGATTCTGGCAGCAAAATAATCCATACAATCATAATCGCCTTTGGGCCTGTGAATCTGATTTCGCTTTGTAAAAGATAGACGAATCTGATCAGCAACAGGATTCATAGATTCGGGAAGATTAATGGTAGAAATTTTTTGGACTCCAGCCTTTGTCATCACTTTAATTCTCATGTGCTTTTTAAAATACACATTATTCCAATTGGTCCTCATTTTACCATCCTGAATAAACAATTCCAGATTTTCATCCAAAATAACTATGTCTTCATTTTTAAACTCCTCTGAAACAGGGATTTTTTGCACCTGCGCTGCAGGCCAATCGAATGTTCTTTGACGATACTTCAGATTCTGCGCTACCCCTGTTGCAGAAAAAAAGGTGGTAATTAATAAAAGTAAACAATGCTTCATATCAAATATTACATTTAAAACCTTAAAAACATTCAAAAACCCGACTTTTTCAGGAATGGGATAAAAATAAATAAAATGACTTCATATTTTACAAGATTTGAGAAATTCACTCCTTTTTTGTAATATCCGGAAAATCGTTAATTTTATGCCTTCGGAAAAATAATTCAAATCTTATGGCTTCACCGCGACAAATCGTTTCCAACAGCCCGGCTATTGATCTGGTGGGAATCGATGAAAAGGTATCCAGGCTCACCAAAAGGAGTATCAAAAACAAATCTAAGGTCAGTGCATTGAAATTAGCCATCAGTATGATGGATTTGACAACTCTGGATGCCAAAGATACTCCCGGAAAGGTCAGACAATTGTGTGCCAAAGCAATCCGTCCGCATGATACAATGGAAGGGATACCATCAGCTGCAGCTGTTTGTGTTTACCCAAACATGGTTTCAATAGCAAAAAATGAACTGAAAGGAACAAAGATCAAAGTAGCAGCAGTAGCCACAGCCTTCCCAAGTGGTATGTCGACACGCGATGTAAAGCTTCGGGAAACTAAATTTGCCGTAGCCGAAGGAGCCGATGAAATTGATATGGTAATTTCACGAGGTCATTTTTTAGCAGGTGATTACAATTTTGTATTTGATGAAATTGCAGCAGTTAAAGAAGCTTGTGGTGCAGCCCATTTGAAGGTTATTCTTGAAACAGGAGAGTTAAGTACACTCGATAATGTCAGGAAAGCATCTGATCTGGCAATTATGGCCGGAGCTGATTTTATAAAAACTTCAACCGGAAAAGTACAACCAGCAGCAACACTACCTGTAACTCTGGTAATGCTCGAAGCTATTCGGGATTATTTTTATGAAACAGGAATCATGATTGGTATGAAACCTGCCGGAGGAATTGCAACAGCAAAACTTGCTATTCAATATCTGGTTATGGTTAAGGAGACGCTTGGGGAAGCCTGGCTTAGTCCCGATTATTTCCGGTTTGGCGCAAGCTCATTGGCTAATGACCTTTTGATGCAACTTCAAAAAATGGAAACAGGAGTTTATCAGTCTCCTGATTATTTTTCCAAAGACTAAATTTTTTACGGAGCAGTCTTTCGGAACACCGTTCTGATTAATTTACTTTCAAATAACCAGGGTGAAGGTTTGATAGGCTTTTTATTGAAGTTTTCGCGTAAATATTTTTGAATGTGATCCATTCCCTCCTGCACATCATCTGTGAATAGCACCAGCTTCATATCTGCTTCAGCTATAGTACCGGCTACAATCATTTGAGCAAAAAATTCCCTCAATGGTTTATGGTATTCCGTTCCATAAACAACGATAGGAAAATTACGGATGGTACGTGTTTGAATTAAAGTGCATGTTTCGAATAATTCATCCATTGTACCGAAACCACCGGGCATGACTACAAAACCATAGGAATACTTCAGCAATAACACTTTCCTGATAAAGAAATAACGAATCATCACCCAGCGATGCATGTAAGGATTTGCATGCTGTTCATGTGGTAGCCAGATATTACATCCGACAGAAAAACCACCATTTTCAAATGCTCCCTTATTTGCTGCTTCCATAATACCCGGGCCACCCCCGGTCATTACTGTCCCTCCTATTTCAGCAATTGCTTTTCCGAATTCGTATGCCTTCTGATAATAACTGTGATCACTCTTAAAACGTGCAGAACCAAACACAGTAATACATGGTCCTACAAAGTGTAGTGCTCTTAATCCTTTCATGAATTGCAAGAAAACTCTAAAGGCAAACCGGAAATTATTCCAACGGGTTTGAGGCTCCTGTAAAAACTGCGACTCATCTTTGGGACTCAGTTCATAGGCAGGATAAGTACCATTTGAATATTCTGACATAATTAATAATTCAGAGTAAAAGTACATCAAATATGCTAAAATCGAAAATAAAAAACCATCCGAAGTCTGCAATACTCCGGATGGTTTGAAAATCCCTAAATCAATTAACTACTATTTTAATTTAAAGTATATTGGCTGATTGAGAATTACACGAACCGGCCGGCCTCCTTGTTTTCCTGGCTTCCAGACAGGCATCAGATTTATAATCCTGAGTGCTTCTTCCTTGAGCCATTTATTCGGATTACCCATGCATTCAACATTGGTAACCTTTCCCTTTTCATCCACTATAAAATTCACATAAACATTTTCCTGAATACCTTCTGCCCTGGCATTTTCGGGGTAACGAACGCTGCTTTGAATGAACTTTATTAATGCTGCTTCACCACCTGGGAATTCCGGTTCAACTTCGGGCATACGCATTAATGGGATTTCTGCGGTGTCTTTTTCTTCTATTCTGGGAATATCTATAATAAAAAGTCCTGAATCAGAAGGAAGATTGACAACCGGTTCACCATCGGGAATAATATGGATGTCTCCGGGTCCTGGTTGCGGTTGAGGCGGTGAATTTCTGTTGATTGGTACAGGTGGCGGAGGCATTAACTGTTCTTCTCTTCTGTAGGTGATTGGCATTTCTTCATACTCAATATCTGACCATTGATCATCATCAATTAGAATTTCTTCACGCGAAACAGGAGTTCGCCATTCAAAGGCTACAAATGTGATAAGTAATGAACAAGCCAATCCGATTCTTAAGAACAGACCGCGTTTTCTTTCAAGACTTCTGTGGGGTTTTTCGAAGGTGTCCATAATAGTATTTTTTAGTTGCTTGTGTTAGATGCAGGAATTCGATAATTCCATATATCCACAAAACATTGATGATTGCTTCAATATTGCAACATAAAAAAACCCCGGCCTTTAAAAAGGTCGGGGTTTTACAATTATATGACTTTAGCTTACTTCAAAGTAAAGCGAATAGGCAGGTTATACTGAACTGAAACTGATTTACCACGTTGCTTTCCGGCCTTCCATTTTGGCATCGCCATAACAACTCTCTTAGCTTCTTCATCACATCCGCCACCGATACCACGAAGGACTTTCACATCTTTCACAGAGCCATCGGGACCAACTACAAACGTTACGAATACTGTTCCGGTAATATTGTTTTCTCTCGCGATTGCAGGGTATTTAATGTTGTCGCCCAAATATTTTACGAGCTGACCTTCACCACCAGGGAAAGATGGCATTTCCTCTACAATAAGGAAAATTTCAGGCTCATCAATTACCTCTTCTTTTACAGGCTGAACCTCAACAACAGTTTCCTGTGTGACTTCCGTTTCCTGAATTTCAGCTTCGTTTTCTATCTTAACATCATCCTTTACCACATTGATCACCTGAGCAGGTGGTGGTGGTGGTGGTGGTGGCTTTTCTTCCTGTTTAGTAATCGGAATAATCTCTTCAGGAACATCTTCAACTTTTAGTTGTCCCAAATCGTATTCAACTTTATCGTAGCTTTTCCATTCAAAAGCAACCAGGGTAACAGCTAATGATACCACTAATCCTATTTGCAGGAATAGCCCTTTTTTCTTCTCAAGATCGGCTTCAGGAGACTTTTTAGGTTCCATGGGTTTTATAATTATTTAGCGAATATACTCAATAAAAATTATTCTAAACAAGATGATTCCAATAATTGCGCCTATAATATTGGAAATCAAATCCATCCAATCGCCATACCGGTCAGGGGTCAGGAACTCCTGATAAAGCTCTATCAATCCCCCGTATATGGTGCTGGTAATGAAACTGATGCGCGCTGCATTATAACGCAAAGTCCAGTTGGCATATTGCCTTATGCATGCCTTCATAATCTGAAATGTTAATGCACCATACATGGCTGCGTGCACCAATTTATCAAATGAGAAGATACGCCACAATGAAAATTCCGGCAATTCTGACGAGGGTATAATACTGAGAAACAGTATAATAACTGCCCAGGCTATGGGTGCCAGATAATAGCGGAACATGTGAATCAGGCTCCTATCAGTGAACGATAGGCATCAGCCGTTAAGAGCGAATTTGCTTGCGCCGGATCTGACATTTTAACTTTTACCATCCATCCCTGACCATAAGGATCAGTATTAACAAGTTCAGGTTGGGTATCAAGTGCCTTATTGAACTCGATAATTTCACCTGAAACAGGCATAAAAAGGTCAGAAACCGTTTTCACTGCTTCTACAGTACCAAATACTTGCTCATGCTCAATTGTTTCACCTACTGTTTCAATATCTACATAAACAATATCACCTAATTCGCTCTGCGCAAAATCGGTAATTCCAATAGTAGCGATGTCGCCCTGTACACTTACCCATTCATGGTCCTTAGTGTACTTTAATTCTTGTGGGAAATTCATAATTGTAGTTTTTATTAACCCCTTATATTATAAAAGGGGCTCAAATGTAATCGTTTCCGGATTATTGTGCCAATGTAAATCGAACACTTATCCCTGCCGCAGTATTTGCTGTAGGGAAGGATGTTGAAATAAGAGGGTTATTGATAGTTTTATCGAAGAATAATCGAACATTAAATCGTTCATTCACTACATAGTCAGCAGATAATTTGAACGATAAAATCGTAAGACCAGCTGTAGGCTGATCAATATTTTCAAGCAGCTTTCTGATGATAGTTGAATTGCGTCGTATAGAGAAATCGCCGGTAAGGTTCAAATCATTATTAGTAGTTGTTTTCTTTTTACCACCTCCAATTTTAAATGGCATTTTGAAGTTTCTCCAACGATATCCGGCACCCAACACAAATTCCTGTCCTTTAATTTCAGATAATTGAATGTCGGCAAATGTGAGCGAAAGATTTCTGTCACGTTTGTATTCGAATCGGGTGGTGAGTTTGTTGTTTTTCCAGTTGATATCGATACCAATCAGCGGACTGAACTGCTCATTGATAGATATCTGACTATATTCCTGTTTTGGAATAAAATTACTGCTCAGGTCGCGGGCACTGCCATCTTCCTTAAAGAGCAAACTGGTGCTGAATGAAGAAATGCCATAAGAGGAACGATAACCATGAGTAAGGTTCACACTATTGAACAGTTTCTTAGCAAATTTAAGTTTCGACAATCCATCGTATGTAAGTCGCCAGTTCACCTGTGGCATACTTGGGAAAGGAGTAAGCTTTACAGATGAAGCACTTTTTCCGGAGTAGGCTGCAAGGAAGGCATAAGTAAGTACTTCCTGAGATGTGCCACCAAAACCATCGGCGAAACCAACCGAATCGATACCATTTGATAATGGGTTTCCGGCAGCAAGACGGAATGAAATTATTTTTCGGTACTCATCAAACTTGTCGAATACTTCCGAACTGTAATCTTTTCTGTCTTTTGCAAAAGCAGTTTTGATAGAGATAAATGACATACTGAAATTTCCGGTTTCAATATGTGAATAGGCATTGTAATCACCATTCACTGTAGCACGATAATTCTCACTGGTATTGCGGGCATAATTTCTGTTTGCAGTAAGTTCAATACGCAATCCCTGAGTAGGTTCAATAGTTGCCCTTCCGGTGATATTCTCGGTGTATGTTTGTGCAAATGCTGAATTGAAAACAGTATCTGTTGTCAACCAACGGTTAATCGCTGCTTCACGTCTGATATCTTTCTGACTTCCGAAAGCAAACGGTAAACCGGGCGCCATCTGCATTTTTCCATTTTCATCATTGTACAAACTCTGTCCAAGTAATTCCGATGTTCTGTTAAATCCTGGCAACAGGGTTCCATTTGTTTCACTATAATTCAGAGAAACATTTTTTAAACTAAACACCACTTTAGCCAATGCTCTCGGGAAATCTCCATAAGTTTTTTCCTTCTTCTTAACAGGAGGTTTTTTACCACCTGTTGTATCGGTGGCTGCCGGCTTAGCTGGTTCAACTTTAGGTTTTGCAGCAGGCTTTGGTGGTTTTGGCCCTAACAACTTCTTAAATAACGGCACTTTGTTATATAAGGTTGTCATGGTGAAAGTAGAATTCAATTGTTTGGTGTTTGAATTCTGAATAGTGTTTCCGATAGATGGGTTCACACCAAGCTGACTGGTTGTTGTAAGTACAGCTAATGGACCGGTTTGCCAGTGATAATCGAACATGTATTTCGCATTCACAGAAATCCAGTCCGTTAAAGGGAACTTATTTAATGGTACATTATAGCTCAATGAACCACCATGACGATAATCGGTATTACGTCCCAGATTGAAGAAATTGGTTCTTACAGAATCCTTCTTCTCCTGGGAATCGAGTTTCCCATAAGGTTCATCGATGTTGGCAATATTATTAGCGTTGAAATCGAATTTGATAGATCGTGTAATATCGTATGCCAATGAATATTGTCGGGTAGTCAGGAACGATTTATTATAAGTAGCAGGTTGCTTGAATGAGAAGTCAGAAATATCGCGAACCTGCGTTTCACCATAGTGACGATTTACATCTGCTCTGAATGTAAAACTACTTGGAATAAGGTTTACATTAAAATCTTTAATTGGTTTATACCATTTTGATTTCTGAATTGGTTTCCATTTTGCCAATGGAGAAATATATTTAGGTTGCGTAATAAAATTATAACCCAATGCAGCTACATATTCTTTCTGATTATCATACTCCAGATTTATATTTCTGCGATATGTTTGGGAATATCCTAAGGAAAGATTGAAATTCTCAATATCATATATCTTAGGCTTGGCAGCGCTTCCTCCTCTGTTCTTCTTAATATTGGTCATGTTAATACTCTGGCGCTTGGTGTAATCCTGCGCAATTCGTTTCAACTGACTTCTGCGTGCATTGTCATCAATAGCATCCAGGGCATCCTCAAAAGGCACATCCGGATCTAACGGATTATATTGAGGATTGGTGAATGATTCCGAATATCCAAAATAAAGTGGCAATGAAATTCCGGTCTTCTGAGGGAAGAATTTACCAAACTCCAAAGATGTTGACACATCATATTGAGTAATATTTTCTTTCTGTCTGTCGTTTAGTTTACTCTCCAGACTTCCAAATCCATCGGTACTTCTGTTTCCTGAAAGCGTTACTGTTCCCAAATCAGCAAGCTTAGTGGTAACCCTTGCATTTGCTGCCCAACCACCGTTGTTGTCGAAGTCATTCATGCGAAGTTCATTCACCCATAACTCCACACATTTAGCTGAACCATCATCCGAAGGATTTAATTCCTTTTTAGGATTTCTGATACCTACCATCAGTGTTTTGACTTCACTCAAAGTAGGATTACCTACAATGGTGATTTTTCTGGTACCATCGCTGAAAATATAAGGCGTACTTGATGCAGTACCTGTTGATGCATAAACATTATTTCGTTGCAATTTGCCTTTAATAAGCTTATCAACATCAATCTCCATGTTGTTAGCCTCAGGCCAGATATCCACATCTCTGGAAGCACCAAACTTGGTTATTTTTAATGGAATTTCATACTCGTAATAGTTGGTGGTGAAGTCGGATCCTAAACGAACGAATGCAGTTACCTCACCATCCAGTAATTCATCGCTTGCACTGCCATCTTCCGCATGCAGATACATTTTGATCTTCTTATAATTCCTTGCATCGAGCAAAGTATTTTTATAGGCAGCACGAGCATCACCATCTTCGAGGTTGCAGACTTTCAGACTGAGTGATTGCTCATTCAACTGTTGCAGATTCGTAGTTCCAACATTTACTTCACGATCAATTCCCGGAGGAAGTACGTAACGGATTGGCGTACGGTCACCATTTTCTTCCAGATTTACTACGGTAACATCAAAAGGAGTTGCATTCGGATCTGTTGGAATATATTCTCCGGGGAACAATAAAGAATATTGATATTTTCTCCATTCTCCACGCAACAGTTCCAGCTTCGCAAAACGCAATACCATTGGATCATCAAAATCCTTCATGAACATCCTGATAAAGTTCACCGATTTCAAATCTGCTCCTGTGCCTATCACTTCAGTAGGTGAATTTACCGGAATTTTGAATTGATACCATTTAATGGTTTTTGAGGTATTGTCTTTTGTCTGCACTGTTGTTGTTACCTGATCTACGATATAATTCGTACCAACAACCATAGTTGCCGGAGTGAGGTCAACTTTGTATTGATAATAATTTTCGAAATCATTCATCGTGTTATCACGATTTATGTCTTCACCATCAGGCAAGTTAGTAGCTGAGGTTGAGAAAGGCTCAGGTGATTGCTCCGATGTTTTGGAGTTACCTTCGGTACCATTAAAGTTTTTGTATCGCGTTAAGATATCAGCACCCACATTATCGAGTCCACTTCCGCGGAAATATTGAAAGTCATCACCTGATGGATCAGCTAATCCGTTGGTATAAGCAGGAGAAGCGGAACCAAATTGCGCAACTAATGCATCGATGTATTGTGCTTTGAAAAAATTACGTTCATTATCTGTTGATAATCCATCCAAACCAATATCCTGTGCCTTACGGGAATCCGGATCATTGTCGAATGCATTAACTATACTTTGAACATTGGGAACTAAACCCCAACTTGTGGTATCGACTGTGTTGTTGTTGGTTGGTGATGGTAAACCATTTTCAAAGGAGCGGTTGGCATCCTTAAGGATATCTTCAGAGACGTCACCTAAATTGAAATAGAGACTACCACCAGTGCCATTCACACCATTCAGACTTTCATCATGAAAAGGATCCATTACCCAAAACTGAATAAACTCAACATTTGATGTTTCGAAATCGAATGTTTCAATACGTCGCATAATTCCTGCCCATGAATTGGAAGGATCAGCAAGGAGACCAGATTGACCGTTCAGACCGGCAACATTAAAGTTATAAGGTCCTCTTTCTGCAGGATAATATGCCAGGTTCAGGATATTCAAATTAGTAGACTGTCCTGTTGGATTTTGTTTGTATGGAAATAACTCTGTTTCCAAAACCTCACGCACGTTATGATTCGATAATTGTGCATCAGAAATATTTGGAGGTAACAATCCATTATTCGAACGATAGAAAACTGTTTGATCAATGTTATACCAGGCAAGTTTAGCACGGTTAAATCCACTAATCAATGAATCGTTATAAACCGATTCTGGAAACAATCCCAACTGTCCTTGTGGTATTGATGCAAGGAACCAGGTGCCTGGATTTTTGATATCGATAGTCGACTGACTCGCTTCGAAATCATCGATATAAGCATTTCCATTTTTACCAATTGCTTTGGGTGTGCCCGGAATCAAATTAGCAAACTCACCGGTTACTGTTACTTTAGAAGGAACTTTGGTTTCCAGGAATGGGAGCTTATCGACCATGCGGGTGATAAATCTCGATTCTGTAGTATAGGTTCCATCAACACCCCAAATAGTATTCTTGATTGGTTCTTCACCAATATTTACTTTCCCTGTAATAGGGCGCTCACTAAGATGCAGAATCGTTCCTCCAACATTAAAATCTTTGTTCACCAGATAATCGAAACGTGCACCGTAAAGTGATTTCGATTGAATACTGAATAGTGAATTGGATTCAAGAGAAATTTTGATTGGAGTTGCAGAAGCAAGAATTCCTGCATTAATAATTTTTACACGACCAAGATTATAATCCACGGTATAATCCACGTTTTCTGTAAGAGGAACACCTCCTGCGGTCACAGTTACGGAACCTTGAGGAATACTGGTTGCATTCAGGAAAATTTCTGAACTTGAAGAACTCTGGTAACTACCAATAAGTGAAAATCTGTTTAATTCCGGAAGCTGTTGTGCAGATGTTCTTGTAGAATCATACAAGGCCTCATAGACATAATTATTGGCAAGCAAATTGTCATTAAATTGTGAACGCAGATAACTTCCGAATGGTTCTCTGACCGGGAAAATCACCCTTCCACTATTTGCATTAACAGTAACACCATCTACGAAATCGAAAATACCATCTGCAACGGGATCATTTCTTCCATCCAGACGATCGAGACCGAGAACCTGAATGATTGGAACCCCTTGCAATCTGTTTTCACTGGCAGGAACAGGCAGATAATTTATTTTCTTCAAACCATCTGTATTGTCAGTATAAATAACATTCAGTTTAAAGTTCTCCCGTTGTACCTGATAAGAACCTATTGAATAAACGTTCTTCATCATCAAATCCCAGGTTGGCAATTTAGGATTGATGTTCGTACTTTTTATAAGTTTTACAAATAATGCTTTGGGCGGGTTAATACCGGATGTGGTAAGATCACCAACTTTATAAACAGAATTTCCTACCGTATATTCAAAAGCTACTGCAAGCACCTCATTCGAATTCAAAGGCTGATTCAAAGAAACATATCCCAATTTTGCATTGAAGGTATATTCATTTGGATTCAGCTTACGTGCTCCTACCAATCTCACATAATCTTGTTGTGGTGCGAAGTTATAAGGGGGTCCGGCTAAAGGATCTAAAGCCTGGGAAACAGCATTTACATCACGTGATGGTAAATACTGATTATTCATTAACTGATAAAGATTATTGGAAATACTGTCTGATGGAAACACTGAATTGCCTTGTGAAATGAAGGCATTGCTAAAAATCTTGTATTCACCTAAATCCATGAATGCAACGATATCACGTGTATTGTCAGTACTACTATTTTTATTTGTTACCCAAACTTCCAGCTTGGTGATATTAACCGGAGAGTTTATGATTGGTAATGTCTTTAAAGAGTTGTCGTAATTATCTTTGAAATAATTGGCGAGGAAATAATGTTTGTTGGCTTCGTATTGATCAGCCTGAATTTCAAATTTCGAAATTTGTCCCCCACCCGGTGGAACATCTATGGTGGAAGCTTTACCTTCCTGCTGCGAAATAACCGTGGTTACTTTCAGGCGACCGAATTGAAGCTGTGCCTTAATACCAAATAAGCTCTGACTTCCCTGAATCAGAGAACCTGATAAAGGCAACGTAACATTTCCTGCTTCCAGCTTTTTGATGATTTCATCTTCATAACCGGTGTATTCCAGTTTCATTTTATTTTCGAAATCGAAACTGGCTTCAGTATTATAGTTGGTAGTGAGTTTCATTTTCTCACCAATATTTCCAACCACATTCATCTGGATTTTTTCCTTGAAATCGAACGTAGCATTACGACGTTGTTTTTCAGGAATTGAAGGATTATCATTCCTGTAAATATTCACACCAAAAGTAAGTTCCGCAGAACCTTGTGGACGAATATCAATGGTGTTACCCCCGAATATCCTGTCGAATGCTTGTCCTCCTACATAAATTTTCGGGATAATGCTTCGCTTTTGTTCTTCAGCATTTCCTTCGGAGACCTCTTTCCAATAATTTTTAGTGGACTTCGAAAATTCTTCTCTTACAAATTCATCAAAGGTGAGATAAGATGGGTTTCTGTAAAACAGTTCCCCCATTTTCTCATTGATATTATATTGATTTTGCTCTGGATCGTATTCAATTGACTGGTTTACGTTGGAGGGTTCTCCAAGGTACATGGGACTTTGATTGGGTGAATTTGAAAAGGGATCCGTTAAATTATCATCCCAGGGATAAGGTAATTGGGTAGAATCTTTCCTGCCTGTGTCGGGCATGGCTATTCCGGCAGCATTGTAAATGTCGCTGAATAAACTGTCTGATGTAATCTGTGGGGTTGATCCCCAAACGAGGCCGAGTACCGGAAGGGCAAACCCTACCGTAGTACCGAACTTCAACAATTTTCTAAAAATCACCTTAGGCCCAAATTAAAACTGATGTTGATTGGTTGACTTCATATTTTTCTCCAATAAGTTTCCCGGGACAGAACTTTCCGAATTTTCTTACTTATTGATTATCAGAATTTTATACTATTCTAACCAAACTTCAGGAAACAATGCTTCCCGGCGGCTAAAATAACATAAAATTTCGAACGGCAAACCGCTTCAAATTGCCTGTTTTCAACCATAAAAGCTAAGATGACAAGAATCCCAGTGCTGTTTTGATAATTTGCTCCACTGTTGTTTCGGAAGAGCTGTTTTTGAGAGCTTTGTCGATTGCTTTTTCAGCCGATATTCGGTTAAATCCGAGCGTTAACAAGGCACTTAACGATTCGTCTCTGAGAGTATTGCCTGCTGATGCTGTAAATTTAACATCTCCGGCAGTTTTTAGTATTTTATCCTTAAGGTCAATGATGATTCTTTGCGCGGTTTTGTTTCCTATTCCCTTTACTTTTTGCAGGGCAGCAATATTTCCGGTGCCAATGGCCTGAATCAAATCAGCTGGTTCAAAAGAAGAAAGGATCAATTGAGCGGTGTTATTTCCTACACCGGATACACTTACCAGATCCATGAAAACACTTTTTTCCTGCTCATCGGCAAATCCGTAAATTCCGAATAATGATGTTGCCTGACTTTCCGTCTTAATAATACAATGCGTAAACAATTGTACTTCCTGCAGATCCTTAATTTTGGTATAGGTATGCAAGGAGATTTGAATTGCATACCCAATGCCCTGATTATCAATTACAACTGTTGTTGGATTCAGGGATCTTATTTTACCGCTGATATAGTGATACATGGATTAAATATTTGCATTTTTCCGGGCCTGTGCATCAACTACAGCAATGGTCACCATGTTTACAATTTCTCTGACACTGCTTCCCAACTGGAGGATATGAACCGGTTTCTTCATACCTAAAAGTACCGGTCCAATGGCTTCAGCTCCACCCATTTCCTGAATTAATTTATAGGCAATATTTCCGGAGTCAAGATTCGGGAAAATTAATGTGTTGGCACCTTCTTTAGCCAATTCACTAAATGGGAAATTGTCTTTTAGCATTTGTGTATTGAAGGCGAAGTTAGCCTGCATTTCTCCATCGACAATTAGTCCGGGGAATTTATCATGCAGTATTTTGACGGCATCTTTTACTTTTTTTGCCTGAGGATCTTTAGAAGATCCAAAATTGGAGAATGAAACCATTGCGATGCGGGGCTTCATATTAAATTGCTGCACAGCCTTAGCGGTGAGTAACGCGATTTCGACCAGTTCTTCTGTTGTTGGGTTTACATTGATTGTTGTATCGGCAAAAAAGATCGGTCCGCGCTTGGTAATCATGATATACATTCCTGCAACATGAGTAACTTCTTCCTGAGTCCCGATTATATAAATTGCCGGTCGGAGAATGTCGGCATATTTTCTGGTGAGTCCGGAAATCAATGCATCGGCCTGACCGGTTTCCACCATCATGGCACCGTAATAATTTCTTTCACGCATAATTTTGCGTGCTTCGTGATAATTGAAACCATTTCTGGCTCTTTTTCTGAAAAACAACTCACCGAAAGTATCGAGATTTGACGATTCTGCTCTTGGATCAATGATCGGAATATCTCCCAGATCGAGATTATGCTCTTCGATGAGGCGCATAATTTTCTCTTTGTTTCCAAGCAATATGGGTTTCGCAATTCCCTCATCACGGACTATCTGAGCCGATTTCAAAATCTTATAAGTATCAGCTTCAGCAAAAACAATTCTTTGTGGGTTCTGCTTTGCTTTATTAGTGATAACACGAATCAGTTTGTTATCGAGACCGAGACGCTTTGATAATTCTTCTTCATAGGCTTCCCAGTTAGTAATTTTCAAACGTGCAACACCGGAATCCATTGCTGCTTTAGCAACTGCAGGAGCAACGGTAGTAATCAGTCGCGGATCCAATGGTTTAGGAATGATGTAATCGCGACCGAAAAGTATATTTGTTTTATTGTATGCAAGATTTACAATTTCAGGAACAGGTTGTTTGGCGAGATTTGCAATAGCGCGAACAGCTGCTAATTTCATTTCTTCATTAATCTGCGTAGCACGAACATCGAGTGCACCTCTGAAAATGAAAGGGAATCCAATAACGTTATTCACCTGATTAGGAAAATCGGAACGACCGGTTGCCAAAATAATATCGGTGCGGGATGCATGCGCTGCTTCATAGGTAATTTCCGGATCAGGATTGGCCATGGCAAAAACAATCGGATTGGCAGCCATTGCACGCAGGTGATCGGCATTGAGAATATTTCCTTTAGAAAGACCGATAAAAACATCGGCATTCACCATGGCTTCTTCCAAAGAATGAATATTTCTTTCTGTAGCAAAATATCTTTTTTGCTCATCCAGATTTTGACGGTCAGAGCGTATCACTCCGGTACTGTCGAGCATCACAATATTAGTGAGTTGAGCACCTAATGAAACAAACAATCGGGTGCATGATATTGCAGAAGCACCGGCACCATTAACGACGATTCTAACTTCAGAAATATTTTTTTCAGCCAGTTCAAGTGCATTAATCAGAGCAGCAGCAGAAATAATTGCTGTACCATGCTGATCATCGTGCATAACCGGAATCTGCAATTCAGCTTTGAGTCTTTTCTCGATTTCAAAACATTCGGGAGCTTTGATATCTTCCAGGTTAATTCCTCCAAATGTTGGTGAAATTGCTTTCACGGTTTGTACAAAACCTTCCACATCTGTCTGATCGATTTCAATATCAAAAACATCAATGTCAGCGAATATTTTGAAAAGTAATCCTTTCCCTTCCATAACGGGTTTTGATGCTTCGGAACCAATGTTTCCCAATCCCAAAACAGCAGTGCCATTTGAAATTACAGCAACGAGATTACCTTTTGCAGTGTACTTGTAAACATCATCAGGATTTTCCTGAATTCTCAGACATGGTTCTGCCACACCCGGAGAATAGGCCAATGACAAATCACGTTGAGTACTGTATGGTTTGGTTGGAACGACTTCTATTTTCCCGGGTCTTCCCTGAGCGTGATAATCTAATGCGTCTTGTTTTTTATTCATAACAACTTTTGTGAAAGGGGGCTAAATTACTCAAAAAATACGGAAACGGCTTAAATGAAGAAGTCCCGTTTACCGGCTGGTAAACGGGACTTCAAATACAGTAGATTAAAATCAGTTTTTAGAAACCATTAGTTTACCGGTAGAAGTGCTTTTTCCATCAATGAAGAGTGAGTAGAAATAAATTCCGCCTTTAAGGTTACTGATATTAACTTTCAAGGTGTTACGAGCATCCGTTACTTGTACCGACTTAACTTCAGCACCAAGCATATTGAAAATTTTCACCTGAGCATTTTTCACACCTTTGTTAAGGTTGATATAGAACTGTGTAAATTCAGATGCTGGGTTAGGATATGCTTTAGAAATATAGTTCTTTCCTGCAGGAATATCAGCAATACCGGTTGTAGCATCATAAATGTAGTCAACACATACTGAATCGGATGTATTATTAACATCAAAAAAGCAATATGATACCACGCTTATTCCGGAAACTGCAAATGTTTCCAAATCACCTCTGAAAATATCAGTATTGTCTCCGGGATTCAGAGTAATATTATCAGGAGCAAGTGATGTTTGTGAACTATAGCATTGTACCCAGCAAAAATAACTGTTGTGTCCTGAAAACAGGTTATTCACTGTTCTTTGAACTGTGACATCCTTGCTGGAAGAGCTAATATTGGTGATTGTTGCGTGACCTTCCATAAAAAAGGTAGGGTCGCCACTGATATACACGTTAGTTGCGGTAAGACTTTGAGCCTGAACCCCAATACAAAACACTGTAAATAAAGCAATTAAGTAGATTTTCTTCATAATAAATTAATTATAGTATAAACATTAGCGTAAAATAACGGCATTTTTTAAAGAAAAGCAAATTTTTAACCGACTACTTTGTAGAAAATGTACTACTCTACTATGAAATTTACAAAATTTTTACACGGAAGTAGTCTTTACGTAAAGAAAATTTGTTCTATCTTCGCTAATCTCAAACCTTAAAATAACCAGAGTTATGAAAAAAATTTACTCACTTACGGCGCTTGCGCTGACATTATTAACAGGCTCCGCATTTGCACAGTCGCAGCGAATGGTACTTGCGGAAGAATTTACACAAGCTTCATGCGGACCTTGTGCAGCACAAAACCCAAATTTCAATGCACTTTTAGCTGGTAACACTCAAAAAGTAATTGGATTAAAATACCAAACAAACTGGCCAGGTGTTGACCCAATGAATACTCAAACTCAAACCTGGGTGGGACCACGTGTTACATATTATAACGTTTCAGGAGTTCCATATGCAACTTTAGATGGCACACCCCAAACAGGTGGTTCTTACAGTGGCGCACCAGCAAACTGGAACCAAACTAAAATTGATAACAGATATGCATTGACATCACCATTTACTTTAAGTGCATCACACTCTTTTGATGCAACTTATGCAAATGTTGACATGACTATTGATATAGCATGTACTCAAGCTACTTCAGGAACTTTTTCATTACGCGTTGCGTTAGTTGAAAAAGAAATTAATTTTTGCCAGGCTCCTGGTACAAATGGAGAAACTGAGTTTTATGGCGTAATGCGTAAAATGGTTCCTAATGCAACCGGAACTGCTTTAGCAGGATCATGGACAGCCGGACAAACACAACAACTTACTTTTTCTACAGCTATTCCTACTTACGTTTATGACTTAAAGCAAGTTGCTGTTGTTGTTTTCATTCAAAATGATGCAACTAAAGAGGTGTTTCAGGCAGGTATCAGTGAACCATTACCTATTGCAATTGATGCATCTTTGAAAAATTGTTCATTACCATCTGCTGATATTACATGTGTTTCCGGATTTGATCCATCTGTAACAATTACTAATGAAGGTACTACAGCAATCAATTCCGTTGATTTGTCTTATTCTGTAACAGGTGGCTCAGTATTAAATTACACAGCTAATACTACAATTGCACCTGGTAGTAGCGCAACAATTACATTACCTAATATTTCTATTGCTACCTTCCCAAGCACATTTACTTGCTCTGTTGCATCTGTTAACGGTGGAAGTGATTATGTAACCGGTAACAATTCATATTCTGTAACGCTTTATCAAATCCCGGTAAATGTTTCTGTTGCACCGGTTACTCAAGACTTTGTTGCAACAACATTTCCTCCGGTAAACTGGACAAGAATTAATGGCGGTGGTACTGCTACCTATACTCGTTCAGCTGTTGGTGCAACTGCTGCTAACGGATCAACTAAAATGGATTTCTATAACAGTGCAGCAGGAGATGTTGAATACCTGTACACTCCAAAAGTTGATCTTTCAACTCTTACAAATCCGGTGTTAACATTTAAATTAGCGAAAGCATCCTATACCGGCTTCATTGATCAGTGTGATATTGTTGCTTCAACTGATTGCGGTGCTACTTGGACAACTATCTGGACTAAATCTGATCCTCAACTTACAACTTCCGGTGCTTTGACAACTGCATTTACACCTACTTCAGGTAGCACAACTCAATGGAGAAATGAAAGTGCAAGTTTAAGTGCATTTGCAGGTCAAACTGAAGTATTAATTGCATTCAAAGCAATTTCTGGTTTTGGAAATAATATGTATTTGGATGATATCAATATCCAATCTACAACCGGCATTGGCGAAAATGAAACTTTAAATTCTATTTCAGTGTTCCCGACAATTACTTCCGGTGATGTTTATGTGAACATGAATAACGTTAAAAGTGATTCTAACGTGATTTCAATTTATGATGCTCAGGGTAAATTGGTTGAGACTTTTGTTTCTTCTGCTAATGCAAATTCACAGGTTTATATTAATCTTGCCAAATTCCAAAGTGGCATTTATATGATTCATGTTGCAGCTAATTCACAAGTAATTGTGAAGAAAGTAGTTCTTGAAAAATAATCATTCCTGAAGAATATAAAAAAGGCTGTTTGAATTCAAACAGCCTTTTTTATTACACCTGTCTCAGCTTATTAAAAAAAATCCAGGTATTACTATTTTTACCTATTAAATATTAATTCTTTTAAATGATTTCCCGCATAACATTCACCTCGTTGCTATTCCTCTTAACGTCCTTTCAAAATATTAAAGGACAAGGATTCGAAATGACTTTTGGTGGACAGGGAACTCAAATTTGCAATGGAATTATTTTGGGGTCAGATTCGTCTGTGTATATGTTAGGTTTTACAAGCATTGGTCCATTGGGTGGAACTGATTTTATGCTTTCCAAAATTTCATCAGACGGTAATTTAATATGGACCCGATTTCTGGGCACTTCGCATGATGATTTTGGGATTTCTGTTTTGACAACCGATAACGGATTAGTTTTAGCCGGCACAACACATGATCCGATTTTCAGTGATCAGATACTTTTAATAGTTACCGATACTGCAGGTATAGAAACTGCACGTTACAACTATGGAACACTTTCTATGGAAAACATTAATTCAGCCAGAAAATGTCCGGATGGCGGTTACCTGTTATCAGGAAGTCAGTCGGGTTTTGGGTCAAATAACTCATATGTGCTTAAACTTGACAGTGCATTTAACACGCAATGGGATGGTGCATATGGTGCAGGATTAAATGATTACTCCTCTGAATCTGTAATGATAAATAATTCCACATTTTATGTGGTGTCAGACCGGAAAATAAATTTGGGAGGAGGCGTATTTGATTATGACATTTGCATTCTCCGCACTGATTCTAACGGATATGTTCAATGGGATTCCGTTTACACTGATCCATTTCAAAATGGTTCGCAAGGAATTTTTCAAAGCACATCCGGTAATCTGATAACATATGGTGAAACTGAAATTTTTCAATTCTCACCATTTGATTATTTTATTTCTTCAGTTGATACAAATGGAAATCTTCAATGGAGATCAACTTTTGGCGGTTCCGGATCGAATGCACTTTTTGATCTCATTGAAGATGCTTCTGGAAATTTTATAGGCACCGGATATGGAAATTCTTTCAGTAACGGATCAGATCCTTTGAATCTCACCATCTTAAAAATTGATCTGAATGGAAATCTTATCTGGCAAAGAGAGTATGGATATTCCGGGGTTGATATCGGATTCAGGATTATTGCTGCTCCTGATGGAGGTTATTATGTGGCAGGAAGAGCTTCCACCATAGATGATGATGATTTTTATTTGCTCAAGGTTGATGTTGACGGTCTGACATCTGAAAATGATGAAAATATTACGAACGTTATAAATCCATCTGTCTTTCCCAATCCATTTACCAGTGAACTTACTATACAAGCTTCTATACCTTTTACTCAAATAAATTTATATGATGTTCAGAGTCGATTGGTTTTCAGCCATATAAGCTCTGGAGAAGCTTTGCATTTGTTCCATTTCAACGACCTCCACTTAACTCAAGGCTTGTATTTACTTGAGTTATCAGGGAAAAATGTTATTCCCAGTCATTCTGTTATTATTAAAAATTGAGACTTTTTCACGATTCGTTGTCACAGAGAGTGATTAGAACATATTCCGTTTGCCTTCTTCATTCAAATAAACGAATTTTGTACCCTTCTACAACCTGCAATTATGAAAAGAACTCCAGTTAAAGAACTTTTACAAGTAAGTCCTGAAAACCAGACAGTCAATGTCAAGGGATGGGTCCGTACCAAGCGCGGCAATAAAAATGTGATGTTCATTGCTTTGAATGATGGTTCCACAATTCATAATATACAGATAGTGGCCGACCCGGCAGCTTTTAGTGAAGAACTGGTCAAGCAAATTACAACCGGCTCCTCTTTATCAGTTAATGGAACTCTGGTTGCTTCTCAGGGAAGTGGTCAACCCGTTGAAATTCAGGCAACTAATATTTTAGTTTATGGATCTGCCGATGTTGAAACCTATCCATTGCAGAAAAAAGGACATTCCCTGGAATTTCTCAGAGAAATAGCGCATCTCAGACCACGCACCAACACTTTTGGAGCTGTGCTGCGTATCCGACATGCCATGGCATATGGAATTCACAAATATTTTAACGACAGAGGATTCTTCTACCTGCATACTCCTATTATCACCGGATCAGATGCAGAAGGTGCTGGTGCCATGTTTCGTGTCACTACCCTCGATGCTGGAAGTCCGCCCCGCAACGAAGATGGTACCGTAAATTTTAAAGAAGACTTTTTTGGTAAGGAAACCAATTTGACGGTAAGCGGGCAGCTGGAAGGAGAACTTGGAGCTTTGGCATTAAGTAACATATACACTTTTGGTCCAACGTTCAGAGCTGAGAATTCGAATACGGCACGACATTTGGCTGAATTCTGGATGATAGAGCCTGAAATGGCTTTCTTTGAATTGGAAGAAAATATGGATCTGGTAGAAGATATGCTGAAATATCTGGTTACCTATGCACTTGAAAAATGCTCCGATGATCTCGAATTCCTGAATAAAATGTACGATAATGAATTGCTGACACGTTTAAATAGCATAGTAGCAGATAAGTTTGTCAGATTATCATACACCGATGCCATTGAAATCTTAAAAAGTACAACTGAAAAATTTGAATTTAAAGTGGATTGGGGAACCGATCTGCAATCTGAGCATGAAAGATTTCTGGTTGAAAAGCATTTCAAAAAACCGGTGATACTATTCGACTATCCGAAACACATTAAAGCATTCTACATGAAACAGAATGATGATGGGAAAACGGTACGCGCGATGGATGTGTTGTTCCCCGGTATCGGAGAAATTGTTGGAGGATCTCAACGTGAAGAGAACTACGATAAATTAAAGCAGCGTATAACTGAGATGGGTATTCACGAAGAAAGTCTATGGTGGTATCTGGAAACAAGGAAATTCGGAACTGTGCCTCATGCAGGTTTTGGATTAGGTTTCGAACGATTGATGTTGTTCGTTACCGGAATGGGAAATATCCGCGATGTAATTCCATTCCCACGAACACCACTAAGTGCAGAATTTTAAAATACAATTAACCACAAAACACCTTTAAATTTTTGAGCTTCTTAAAACAATCCCTTCAACAAAAGCTACTTCAAAAGCTTTCTCCGCAACAAATTCAATTGATGAAATTGTTGCAGGTTCCTACTATTGCTTTAGAACAGCGAATTAAGGAAGAGCTTGAAATAAATCCTGCACTTGAAGAAGGAAATGAGGAAGATGAGCGTGATCCTCTTGATGAGGAACGCGAAGAAGGCGATGAGGACAATAATGATTTTGATGAAAATGGGGACGATTCGGAGCGTAAAGATGATTTTGATATATCTGAATACATTCAGGACGACGAACCATATTATAAATTAAATGCCAACAATACATCTCCCGATGAAGAGCGAAATGATATTCCACTGAGTGTTGGAAATACTTTTCACGAATTGCTGTTGAGTCAGTTAGGGATGTGTGATTTTGACGACAAACAATACTTGATTGCTACGCATCTTGTAGGATCATTTGATGATGACGGGTATTTAAGAAGAGAAGTACGTGCATTAGTTGATGATCTGGCATTTGCACAAAATGTCAGCACTACGGAAGAAGAAATTCTGGATGTACTTAAAGTGATACAGACTTTTGATCCTGCAGGAGTTGGAGCTCGTGATTTGCAGGAATGTTTAATGATTCAACTCGACCGGAAGAATCACGATTTACCAGCAGTTGCTACTGCCAGAAAGATTCTGAGTGACTACATGGATGAGTTTTCCAAAAAACATTACGAAAAAATTGAGAAGTCACTGGATTTGTCGCCTGAAGAATTAAAAAGTGCTGTCCATGAAATTTTGCATCTGAATCCGAGACCGGGTGGAAGTTTTTCCGATGAACCAAAATCATCGCAACACATTGTTCCTGATTTTATGATTTCGAATACAGATGGAATACTGGAACTAAACCTTAACTCGAGAAATGCTCCTGATCTTCGAATCAGCAGGCAATACTCAGAAATGCTGGAGACTTATTCCAAAGAAGCGAAAACGAATAAAACGAGCAGAGATGCTTTGATGTTTGTTAAACAGAAGCTTGATGCAGCAAAATGGTTCATTGATGCGATTCGGCAGAGACAAATCACGCTGATCAGAACTATGACTGCTATTATGAATTACCAGCAGGAATATTTTATGGAAGGTGATGAGAAAAAACTCAAGCCAATGATTCTGAAAGATATTGCTGACATAGTTGGATTAGATATATCAACTATTTCCCGAGTAGCCAACAGCAAGTATGTTCAAACCCCATTTGGTACTTTTCTATTAAAGAGTTTCTTTTCAGAAGCTTTGTCAACTGATAGTGGTGAAGAAGTTTCCAGTCGGGAGGTTAAGAAAATTCTGAGTGATTATATCGGAAATGAAGACAAGAAAAAACCTCTTCCCGATGAAAAGCTTATGAAGTTGTTAAATGAGAAAGGTTACAATATTGCCAGAAGAACCATTGCCAAGTACAGAGAACAATTGGGAATACCGGTTGCGAGACTTCGTAAGGAGTTATAATTTACCAATTATTTTCATTTTGCTTTAACTGCAAACTATGATTCCTGTTTCGTTAGCACGTTTTTTATCTTACAGCCTTCATCCGTTGCTGATGCCATTTTATGCAGTATTTATTATCATGCAACTAAATACTTATATCAGCTATAGTATTTCGCCGCAGGTACAGAAGATTATTATTTCACTGGTATTTATTACTACCTGTGCATTGCCGGTTGTAACAGCATTAATTCTATTACAGAAAGGGTATATAAAGTCGCTGGAGATGGAAACGTTGAATGAACGTAAAATTCCATTTCTGACAACAGCTTTATTTTATTTCATGTGTTATTACCTTCTTCATCAGTTACCGGTACCAAGAATTTTAGGATTAATGGTTATGGGTGCTGCAATGACAATTGTGATGGCCTGGTTGCTGAGCTTCCAATGGAAAGTAAGCATACACATGATTGGAATAGGTGGCTTTACCGGTATGCTTTTGGGCTTATCTCAGGTATTGAATGCCGGTCTGACTGAATTTATACTTGTCAGTATTTTGGTTTCGGGTTTCCTTGGAAGTGCGAGATTAATACTAAAAGCACATAACCCAAATCAGGTGTATGCAGGATTCCTGATAGGATTTTTCACCGAATGGCTGGTTATAATCAGTTTTAGTGCCTGATATTGTTTAATTACAGTTGTGAACCACTTTTACGATTCGGGAAGTGTCGAAGTTTAAATCTGATGCCTGCTTTACCAAATCATTATATAGTGAATCTGCTAAAGCTGATTTTCTTGAGTAAATAGAAAGCTCTTTTCTATTTGGATTTCCTGTCATGCACCACGAATAATCGTCAGCAAGAGCAATGATAAACAGCTCATCCGTAAATGGCCAGAAATGTTCAACATCCCATTTGGCGTTCCCTGAGCTCTCATCCACAAAAGCCTTCCCAAGAATTGCTCCTTGCTTTTCCTTTTTGATACAAGATTCAATTATTCTAATATAGCTTTTATCATCAGCCAATTCAAAATCTATTTTGTTGCAGGTACATTTCTTCTTGGCAGTAATTGGAAGTGCCGCAATTTCATACCAGGTGCCCATGTATTTACCGATATCGACCTTTTCAACAACTGGTAAATCCGGTTTCGAGGAACACGAAAATAGAAATACACTCAGTAGTAAAATTAATATTCGCTTTTTCATAAAATGATTAATCAATGCTTTCTTGAAAACAAAATTCTTAAATCGGTACTGTAAGAATTAAAGAAATATAAAAGTAATATGTAAATTGTAACACAAAATCCACCGGAAAGAAAACCATACCCTACCAGATAGATTCTTTTAGATTTGAAATCGGGCATCGCAGATCTGATGATTACAAGAGAAGGAAGATTTTTAGATTGCGCCGTATTAAGAGTTGTTGAGTATAAATTTTTTGCCTTCAGCAATTGAACAGTAATGTTCTGGATCTGAGAAATTGCTTCGTAAATTGAGAACTCCAGATTAATTGACTTGGTGCTTAATTTTTCATTATCTCGAAGGTCTCCTAATCTTTTGATGTAATTATCCAGATTTCTATTTTGCATTGCAACAGTTTGTTCTGATTCAATCAGGAAACTGTTGTAGAAGGTCAAATTATTTTGTAACTTATTTATCAAATAAGACTTATTGAGTTGATCCAGTTTCCAGACAATAGAATTTGCCATTGCGGCTGCTATTTCATTGTTTCTGTCAATTACAGTAATGCTGGAAATATCAACAGAAATTTTTTTGATCTGAATTATTCTGATAAGTTTACTGACCGCAAGCTGATGATAATATTTATTTGTAGTATCAATACCATAGTGAGTATATAAATCAAATTGCTTTATGAGATGCTCCATCATTTGATTGGAGTAGGCTAATTGTATTATCCGTTCCTGCGCCAAATTAACTTGTAATAAATCTTCCTGACCGGGATTTCCAAAAATAGAAGGATTAACCATACTCTCATTGGCGAGATAAAATATAGCCGTTCCTTCATACTTCAAAACTTTGGGCCGGAGAATATATACACCAACTATAGCAGCTATCAGAAATACAAAGATCAAATAGATCCTGTGCTTTCTGATCAGAAATAAAAAATCTTCATGCTTCATAAACCAGTAATATTTTGTGCACGAAAGATAGCAGATAAATTTGAATAAAAAATACTCCTATTAATATTTTAACTATCTTCAACTCTTCAAAGTCTGACACTTTCATGAACAGAAAATTTCCGGCCATCAATGTAAAAGTAGTGCTGATTATACTTTTTCTTTGCTTTCCGTTTATTTATTCACCTTTTACAACCGATCCGGAAATCACCCTTAGATACTTGTGTCTGGCAGGTTTATTATTGTATATTTCAATAGCAATTTTTAAATCAAAAGCACTCAATTTCAAACATTTACAGAATCCAATTGCGCTTAGTGTAATGGCGTATGGGTTGATGGCAGGAGTTGCTGTTTTCAGATCTGTAAACGCAGGTGATGGGTTTTATGAATTTTGCAAAATCCTTACCATGGTGCTGCTCTTTGTTTTAATGTCGGTGCTTTTGTCCGGTAAAAAAGATTCCTTTAATCAGCTCTGCATGGCCATTACAGGTGGCATAGTACTATTTAATGGAATTGCAATTGTTCAACTTTTGCCATTAATATTAACATCCATCGAAAAGAGTATAATCTTCACGGTCGGAGATAAAGTACATTCAACCTTATCAAATAAAAATTTTTACGCTGAAGTACTTTTACTATCTCTACCATTTATTCTTTATAACACCATAGTTTCCCATAAATGGAAAAGAACACTTTCTTTGGTTTCACTGATTTCCTCTTTGCTCATTATAATTGTCTTAAAATGTGTAGCAGTTTACATCGGATTGGCTCTCATGATTCTTCTTTTTTTAGGTTGGATTCTTTACCTAAGAAAAAATGCTGAGGAACCAATTCATCCCCTCTTTTCTATTAAAAAAATAGGTCTTGCCTTCATAATTGGCTTCACCATACTAATTTCGGTTTTCATTTTATTTAAAGACAAAATCCAATATGAAGATATTAAAATAAAAATGGCTGCAATTGGCCATTTTGCGACCAATCCTGGAATGATATTCAAGGAGGAACATTCTCTGAACAATAACAGTGTTTATGATCGCCTGTTTTTAGCCAGAAACTCTTTGAAAATGTTCGCCGAAAATCCTGTTTTAGGAAACGGTTTGGCAAACTGGCGGATCTTTTTTCCTAAATACCAGCTATTCGGAAATAGTTACTGGGCCTATGGTAAACTAAGGTACGAACACCCTCACAATGAGTACCTTTTTATTTTAGCTGAAACGGGTATTATAGGTCTGATTTGTTGGCTATTGATACTATTTTTCGCATTTCGTGCACTGCTGAAAGGCTACAAAAATGAGGCAACTTTCAATGATAAATTAAAAATTATTTCTCTTGCAACTGGCATTTTTTCATTTGCATTGTTATCCTTTTTCGGCTATCCAAAGGAACGCTTTTTTTCATTGATGATTTTTATGATTCTGATTGCTACTGTTGCAACTACTTATTCAGGAAATAATAAATCCGATTCCAGTCCCACCTACGCTGCTGCCTTCAACATAATTATTATTGTCGTAACAGCATTTCTTTCATTCATACATTTTCAACATTTCAAATCTGAAATGCATGTAAGAAATGCTTTAGAAGCACAACTAAAAAAGGATCTTCCCGAAATGCAATTTCAGGCAACCAAAGCAAAAAGTGCTTTTCATCAACTCGACATAACGGGAACGCCAATTGAGTGGTATATTGGACATGCTTTATATCATCAGAATAATCACCAGCAGGCATACTCCCATTACAAAAAAGCTGCAGCACAAAACCCCTGGCATATGCAGGTTTTGAATGATTACGGTGCACTAGAAGAAGAACGCGGAAACCACACAGTAGCTCTGGAAATGTTCAATCGGGTGCAGTCCATAAATCCCGACTTTATGAATACAAAAATGAATCTGATTGCAGTATACTTTAATATGGGAAATGTCGACAAGGCATTTGAACTCGCCGTTGCACATCCGCAACGATTTAATGAACCCTGGCGAAACAGTATGAAGGCGATTTTATTCAGCAAAGCACAAAAATACCTGGAAACGACCAAAGATTCTGTTTTGGCCGATTATCTCAATCTCCAGTTAGGCAGAAACCCGAATTACCTTTTAAATGAATTTATTAAATCGGAGAAAGCGGATCGGCCATTTGAAAAAGAAATGGCAGAAAAGCCATGATAAACCAATTATAATTAATTGATTTTTAAAACAATAACTCTTTTTTCAAATAAACTTTCATAGTGTTGCAACTTTTTGAATCTGATTCCATCATACAGTCATATTTCCCATAACCACCGGATTTATCCTTTTTTTTGATTATGTTTACATGGCAAATTAATTTTACTAAAATTCAACAACATGAAAAAAATTCTACTAACACTAATTTTCGGATGTTGGTCACTGATCGGATTCAGTCAATCTCTCCTTTCAATTACTCCGAATTCTGCCGGCATTGGACAATCAATCAGTACCGTGGTAACCGGCGACCAGTTCTATTTCCTGCTGGGTTCTTCCCCTTCCACTTTTGATTTTTATCTACGGAATGGGACAACATTTATTTACCCTACGAGCACGAGTGTTATCGATAACGATAATGTTTTGATGAATTTCAATATTCCTTTAAATGTACCGATTGGAAATTATGACGCAACATGGAATTATGGTTTCCCGCAATATTCTGTGCCTGGGGGTTTTGATATAGGAGGTAATGCTTTATCGGGAGTGATATATCACGATGCTGATTCGAACGGCGTGCAGAATGGAAGTGAAATTGGATTGTCCGGACAAACAGTTTTATTGTTACCTGATAGTATTTATACTTCAAGTAATACTAATGGTAATTACTACATTTCCTCACAAAATGGTAACAAAACTTTAAAAGTCTTACCTACATCCATTTGGCAACCATCAGGAACTTCCCAGTACAATCTGAATTTAATTACTTATTCAGTTGTCGACACCCTTGACTTCGGACTTAAGCCAACGAATCCGCTTTACAGCATTGATGTTTCATTGACCAGCACCAGTCTTCCACGCTGCTTTACCACTGCCAGTTACAGGATTACATATAAAAATGACGGAAATTTCACTTTCCCGCAAGGACAGATTGTTCTGAATTTAGATACGGCTTGCACTTATGCTGGCGCTTCTGTTGTTCCCGATAACATTGCAGGAGATGTATTCACCTGGAATTATTTGAGTCTCTTGCCTGGTGAAACCAGAACAATTAATTTACTAATTACATTACCAGGTCCAAACAGTGTAATTAACAATACTGTAAATGCTAATGGTGAGGATGCCGGAGGTGCCATTCAGGATACAGACGGACAAACATATACACAGACCATTCTTTGCAGTTATGACCCAAATGATAAAACCGTAATACCTCCGGGAGTACAACCTCAGCATTTCACATTGATGTCGGATACTCTCGATTTTGTTATACGATTCCAAAATACCGGAAATGATACTGCATTCAAAATTGTAATTCTGGATACTTTGAATGGTGCTATTTTAGATTTGAATACTTTCCAGATTATCGATCAAAGTCATCCTGTTTTGGTAGAACGCAAAACGAATGGAGAAGTACGATTCATATTCAATAACATTCTTCTGCCTGATAGTATTGTTAACGAGCCTGCCAGCCATGGTTTCATCCGTTACCGTTGTATGCCAAAAACCGGTTTGCCAGATTACTCTATCCTGAATAACAGGGCTCATATTTACTTCGATTTCAATCCTGCAATTGTTACCAATACGACTTTGAATATTTTAGTTTATCAGATTCCTGTTGGACTTTCAGAGCAAAATTCTTCTAACAATGTGGTAGTGATTCCTAATCCGGTAACTGAAAATGCGCTCATATCATTTGAAAACCTCAATAACGAAGAGTTTGCCGTGAAGGTATATGATACTACCGGACGACTCTTATTTATTGAAAATACAAGAGATAATAAAGTAATAGTCTCTGAAAATGTTCTCATTACAGGTGTATACATTTATGAAGTAACTAAAACTTCCACTTCTGAGACTACTAAAGGTAAATTTGTGGTGTTATAATTGGATAATTTTAAAAATGAAAAGCCTCCGGTAATTCCGGGGGCTTTTTTCGTTTTCAGATAAACCTGTAAGGAATATACTTAAAAATCAACTCGATGCTCAACTTACTGATAAATAAGTGCTTTTCACCTACCTAAACTGCCATTTTATCAAAAACTATCGAATTTATTTCACCAAAACCGGTCATTCTATTACTTTTAACATACTTTTTAAATCAAAGCCATGAAAAAATCCATTCTACTTGTTGCCTTCTTCCTTTTTATCTGTCTGGGAAAATCTTATAGTCAGTCATTGTTGTCAATAACACCCAATTCAGCAATTCGCGGGCAATCATTAACTACAACTGTTACGGGGGCAGGCTTTTTTTTCACTATGGGTTCTTTTCCAAATCAGTTTGGAATGAATGATATTTACCTTAAACTAAACAATTACTACATCTATCCCAGTAATTGGTCTACTTTGCTCGATGATGACAATGTTTCTATTCCCTGGAATATTCCTACCAATGCACCGGCGGGTAATTATACGGTGCAATGGGATATAGGAAGTTGGGTTTCATATACTATTCCGGGAGGCTTCTTTATTGGAGATGCTTCAGTTGAAGGAAATGTATTCTTTGATAGCGATTCCAGTCTCACTCAGAATGGAATTGAAAATGGAATGACTAACATAAAAGTTATGTTGCTGCCTGATAGTCTGACCACTTTTACAAATAATACCGGCGCGTATACTATTGCTTCACTATTGGGGCCTAAGACTGTGAAAGTATTGCCCGGAAATTTATGGAATGTGACTACTGATAGTGTTGTTTCGATAAATGTAACACCACCTTCAATTACAGGAATCGACTTTGGCCTTAAAGGAAAATTCGATACTTATAAAATTGATGTTAATATTACCGGAGGCTCCCCTCCACGTTGCTTCCAAAATTCAACGTATTTTATTACATATACAAATATCGGAACAGTAACCAGCCAGGGTGAAGTAAAGTTTATCAAGAGCAATAATCTGACTTATGTTTCAAGCTCTGTTACACCAGACAACATTACAGGAAACACCTATTCCTGGAATTACACAAACTTACAGCCTGGTGAATCCCGAAATATTATTGTAACCTGTACCCAACCAGGTGTAGGAAGCCAAATAAGTAATAGCGTACTGGCAAATGCCCAAAATCCATCCGGCAATGTTGTGTATCAGGATGAACAATTGCAAAATCACGTTGTATTGTGTTCATATGACCCTAACGACAAAACAGCAATCCCGGCAGGAGTTCAGGCTCAGAATTACACACTTATGTCGGATACTCTCGACTTTGTAATTCGTTTTCAGAATACCGGAAATGATACCGCTTTCAATGTAGTGTTGTTAGATACTTTGAATGCTTCCATTCTTGACTTAAATACTTTTGAAATAATTACAAGCAGCCACCCGGTGGTATTAGAGCAACGTACCAATGGCCGAACTAAATTCATTTTCAACAATATTTTATTACCCGACAGCAATGTGAATGAGCCGGGCAGTCACGGGTTTGTCCGCTACCGTTGCTTGACTAAAACAGGATTACCAAATAACACGGCACTAAATAATACAGCACATATCTATTTCGATTTAAATCCTGCTATTGTTACCAACACAACCCTGAATACACTTGTGTATCAGATTCCGGTTGGTATTGCAGAACCGGATGCATCCAATTTAGTGCAGGTATTACCTAATCCGGTTACAGAGGATGCTATAATTTCATTCAGCAACATTGATGGTGATCTTATTGCCATTAAAGTATATGACAGTGCAGGAAAGTTGATTTTTACAGAGACAACCACCGGTCAAAAAAGTATTGTCAAGCGGGAAAAACTTCATGCAGGTTTGTTTATTTACGAAGTCACCAATACTACCAGCGGAGTAGTTAGTGCAGGAAAATTTGTAGTGCAATAAATTGCATTATCATAAAAAAAGCCTTCGGAAAATTCCGAAGGCTTTTTTTATTCATCATCCTGCGCATCATCCGCATTCCTGATTTTGTGTAATTTTTTAGTGCCCTTATACATTTCATATTTCACAAATCGGCATTCCAGCGGACCATTAAACACTTTAATTTTTCGTGAGGGGCGCAGACCAACAACTTTTAATGCTTCCATATTTGAAGTTATCATCCAGCAATCGTAACCTGCATATTTCTTTTTGAAAGTATGGCCAATAGATTTATAGAGTTCAAAAATATCATCCTTATCCATTCGTTCGCCATAAGGAGGATTCAGAATAACCACCCCTCCTCCTTCCGGTGGTTCAAAATCGAGCATATCAGACTCTTTAATATTTACCAGGTCTTCTACTCTTGCCAATTTCACATTTTCCTTTGCTTTTCTGGTAACGTGATGCGATAATTCACCACCAAAAATCCGGGCAGGTTCTGAAGAAATCCTGTTTATTACAGCATCATAAATGGTATTCCAAAGGTTCTCATCAAACGCCAGGTATTTTTTCCAGAGCATAAAACCAAATTCTGTTCTGTAATAACCGGGCGGGATGTTTGCAGCGATCATTGCTGCTTCAATCAGAATTGTGCCGGAGCCACACATCGGATCAACCAGATTTCGATGCTTTTGCCAGCCGGAAAGAAGCACCAATCCAGCTGCTAAAACTTCATTTAATGGAGCTTTATTTGTTTGATCTCTGTATCCTCTTTTATGAAGACTATCACCGGAACTATCGAATGACACATCACAAACATCATCAATAATATGCAGGTTGATGCGTAAAGTCGGGCGATCGAGATCAACACTTGGCCGATTCTGTTCGCGTTCCCGAAATCGGTCTACAATGGCATCTTTTGCCTTTTGCGAAATAAACTGACTGTGATTGAAAAGATCGGTACTTAACACGGTATCGATTGCTAAAGTATCGGTTACATCGAGATACTTTTCCCATTCAATTTGTTTCATTTCATTGTACAGACTTTCTTCATCTGAAACCTGAAAGCTGGTCACAGGCACTAAAATTCTCAATGCTGTTCTCAGACATAAATTACTCTTGTAAATCATTCCCAGATCACCGGTGAATCGCACGGCACGGTTTAAAGTCTGGATATCGCGACCACCAAGTTTAAGAATTTCGGCGGCCAGAATATCTTCCAAACCATAAGTAGTTTTGGCAATTAATTGAAAATCGGACATGTCTAGGATTTTAGAGGTAATTAAAGGTAATATATTTTATGGAGCAGTGATTTTAGGGAGTATCATTGTGCAAATTTCACAAACTCATTCTGTAAAATTAACAACAAACCCCGGTATTTCTACCGGGGTTGACTACTTGAATTAGCTCCCGCAAGCGGTGCGGGATGGGGAAAAAATCTTAGCTTCCACAGGCGAGGCAATCATCGGGATTGTCGATGCTGCAACTGACTTCAGCCAGGGCTGTTTCATTAACCAGTGGTTTTTCGGTATTATTGGTTCCGGGTTGTTTGAGGTAAGAACTATCAACAGTGAATTTAATAGCATCCACAGCTGCTTTAGTGCGAAGATAATACATTCCTGTTTTCAAACCTTTTTTCCAGGCATAAAAGTGCATTGAACTTAATTTAGCGAAGTTCGCGTCGGGAATAAAGATGTTAAGTGACTGACTTTGGCAGATGAATGCACCACGGTCGGCAGCCATATCAAGAATTGCCTTTTGTTTGATTTCCCAAACAGTTTTGTAGAGTTCCTTAATATCTTCAGGGATTTCAGGAATACTTTGTACAGAACCGTTGCTGGCAATAATTTTATTCTTGAGATCATTATTCCACAATCCCATATTCACCAGATCAAGCAGCAGGTGTTTGTTAACTACAACAAACTCACCTGAAAGCACACGGCGGGTATAAATATTCGAAGTGTATGCTTCGAAACATTCGTTGTTTCCTAAAATTTGTGAAGTTGAAGCTGTTGGCATAGGAGCGAGCAACAGTGAATTTCTTGCTCCGTGTTTCATTACTTCATCTTTCAGAACATCCCATTCCCAACGGTTAGAAGGAGTAACATTCCACATATCGAATTGGAAAATACCTTTCGATAAGGGAGAACCCGGGAATGTTTCATAAGCACCATCAATTTTAGCCAGATCTTTAGAAGCTGTCATTGCAGCATAATAGATCGTTTCGAAAATTTCGCGATTCAACGCACGGGCACCTTCTGAATCAAATGGCAAACGCATCAGAATGAAAGCATCTGCAAGTCCCTGCACACCAATTCCAATTGGACGGTGACGCATATTAGAGCGTTTTGCTTCCGGAACAGGGTAATAATTTACATCAATAATCTTATTCAGATTTTTTGTTACCACATAAGTGATATCAAATAATTTCTGGTGGTCGAATTTACCATCAATTACAAAACGTGGTAATGAGATAGAAGCGAGGTTACAAACAGCTACTTCATCTTTATCGGTATACTCTACAATTTCGGTGCAGAGGTTAGAACTTTTTATAGTTCCTAAATTTTTCTGATTTGATTTTTCATTACATGCATCTTTATAAAGCATGTAAGGGGTTCCTGTTTCAATTTGTGATTCCAGAATTGCAGCCCACAGTTCGCGTGCTTTAACAACTTTTCTTGCTTTACCTTCAGCTTCGTAGCGTTCGTAAAGCAATTCAAATTCTTTACCATAGCAATCTGACAATCCCGGTGCTTCATTGGGGCAGAATAGTGACCAGTCGCCTTCTTCTTCTACACGTTTCATGAACAGATCACAAACCCAAAGTGCAAAGAAAAGATCACGGGCACGAAGTTCTTCTTTACCATGATTCTTTTTCAATTCGAGGAAATCGAATACATCGGCATGCCATGGCTCAAGGTAAATTGCGAAAGAACCTTTTCTTTTGCCACCACCCTGATCGACATAACGTGCTGTATCATTGAACACACGCAACATTGGAACAATACCGTTACTGGTACCATTTGTTCCTCTGATATAAGATCCGGTTGCGCGAATATTATGAATGCTCAGACCAATTCCGCCGGCAGATTGTGAGATCTGTGCGCATTGTTTTAATGTATCATAAATACCTTCGATGCTGTCGCCTTTCATAGAAAGCAGGAAGCACGAAGACAATTGAGGCTTCGGAGTACCTGCATTAAATAAGGTTGGAGTAGCATGAGTAAACCAACGTTCACTCATCAGGTTGTATGTTTCGATAGCAGCATTCACATCTTCTTTGTGAATACCAACAGCAACGCGCATCAGCATGTGTTGCGGGCGCTCCACCACTTTACCATTAACCTTCAGCAGGTATGATTTTTCAAGTGTTTTAAATCCGAAATAATCGTAGCCAAAATCGCGATCATAAATGATTGTTGAATCCAGCAAATCTGCATTATCATTGATGATCTTGAACACATCTTCAGCGATAAGTGATGCATGAAGATTTGTTTTCGGATCTATATAATCGTGCAGATCACGCATCGTTTCAGAAAACGATTTTTTAGTGTTTTTATGCAGGTTAGAAATTGCGATGCGGCTTGCCAACAAAGCATAATCAGGGTGCTTGGTTGTAAGTGATGCAGCGATTTCAGCAGCAAGATTATCGAGTTCACTGGTGGTTACACCGTCATAAATTCCCTCAATAACTTTAATGGCAACCTGCACAGGTTCCACATGTTCAGGAGAAAGGCCATAGCAAAGGCGTTGAATCCTGGATGTTATTTTGTCGAATTTAACGGTTTCCCTCCGTCCATCTCTTTTTACTACAATCATTGTTGCGGTGTGTTTTTAATGTTGGTTTGAAAGTTCTTGTGTAATAAAAATCCTAGAAGTCTTCGTCCAGCTTGAATTCTTGTTGCTCTTTAGTGTTCATAACTCCTGCCTTCTGATATTCTGCGACGCGTTTTTCAAAGAAGTTGGTCTTTCCCTGTAATGAAATGGTCTCCATAAAGTCAAACGGATTTGTTGCATTGTATATTTTATCGTAGCCAAGTGCAACGAGTAAACGATCGGCAACAAATTCAATATACTGACACATCAGCTTGGAGTTCATACCGATAAGAGAAACCGGAAGTGCATCTGTCACGAACTCGTGCTCATTTTCAACTGCATCTCTGATAATCGCATGAATGCGTTCCTGAGAAAGTTTTGTTTCGAGCATACTATATAATAGACAAGCGAAATCGCAGTGTAATCCCTCATCTCTGGAAATCAACTCATTGGAAAATGACAGTCCTGGCATTAAACCACGCTTCTTTAACCAGAATATAGAGCAGAAACTTCCTGAGAAGAAAATACCTTCAACGGCTGCAAATGCCACTAAACGCTCAGCAAAGCTGCCATCGTTAATCCATTTCAGCGCCCATTGTGCTTTTTTCTGAACACATGGAACACTGTCGATTGCGTGGAAGAGTCTGTTTTTCTCTATCGGATCCTTTATATATGTATCAATTAATAAGGAGTAAGTTTCAGAGTGGATGTTTTCGATCATAATCTGGAACCCGTAAAAGCAACGTGCTTCAGGTAACTGAACCTCCTTCATGAAGTTAACTGCCAGATTCTCATTTACAATACCATCACTTGCAGCAAAAAATGCCAAAACATGCTTAATAAAGTGACGCTCATCATTAGTGAGACGTTCCCAGTCCTTTAAATCCGGAGAAAGGTCAATTTCCTCGGCTGTCCAGAACGAAGCCTCGTGCTTCTTGTACATTTTCCATATTTCCGGGTACTTAATTGGGAGTAAAACGAAACGATCCTTGTTCTCCTGAAGCAAAACTTCCATATATCTTTAATTTTTAATAAGTTGACAATTCCCCCGCCCGGTCAGTTAGCCAACCAGGCCATTTAGTAATCTAATTGATTTAAATTTTGATTGAGAATCAACAGGTTTTACTATAAAAGATGTCTTGTTGAATCCCTTGCAAACTTTGTTAAAATTAAGCGTGAAAACAATTCAATTTTTTGAACAATCACCTGAATTTTTGAACAAATTCGGGTTAATAAAAAAATAACCTGAAACGCTTTGTTTTTGTCGGAACTTTGATAACTAAAGTGGCAATAATGCAAAAAAAGACAAATTTGCCATAATTTCAGTCATTACTCTTTTTCGTGTAGTAATTTAACAGCAAGTTGTAATTCTTTGTACCATTTCTTGCCATACTTTCTAATCAAAGGTGTTTCAAGAAATTTATACACCGGAACATCCAGTTTTTTCCCAAGTGAACATGCTGCTTTACACAAATCCCATTTATGATAATTCAATGCATCACCATTTTTCAGTTTAGCAATTCTTATCGGATACAAGTGACATGAAATTGGTTTCTTGAATTTTATTTTTCCTTCTTCATAAGCCTTCTCTATTCCACACTTCGCAACTCCTTTTTCAAAAATCGTATAGGCGCACTCCAGCTCTCCATTTACTAACGGTGTAACGTAATCGCCATCATCATCAATTAAATATTTTCCATACTTCTGAATCGATTTTTTTCCGTCTTCTGAAAGATAAGGCTCAACCTTCGGATAAATTTTTTCGAGTATGGCCAACTCTTCTTTTTCAAGCGGAGCACCACTGTCACCTTCCACACAACAGGCACCTCTGCACTTTTCCAGATCGCATACAAAGCGTTTACCGATTACATCGTCTGAAACAAGAACATTTCCTATCTGGATCATAATTTGTGCGTTTAATCGCCTCCAAAGGTACCAAAACTGATCCATATAGCAATGGTAAGCACTGGCAACGACATATATTGGGCATGTATGTCATAGGGTTTTCCTACTTTTACCAAAAATAAATACTGTATGTCGCCAGCAAATGCAGTCATTAAAGTTGAAAATCTGACTAAGAAGTATCAGCAGCTTACCGCTGTTAACGGAATCAGTTTTGAGGTTTATGAAGGAGAAGTTTTCGGATTATTGGGACCAAATGGTGCCGGTAAAACCACCACTCTTGAAATTATGGAAACGCTTCGGGAGCAAACATCAGGTAAGGTTTTGATTCACGGACTGGATACTACCACACATTCAAACGAAATAAAGCAGCTGATCGGGGTGCAGCTTCAGGCAGCTAATTATTACCCAAGTTTAACGTTGCTTGAGCTGGTTGATTTATTCGCAGGCTTATACAATCAGCAACCGAATCCGGAAGAATTATTGAAAATGGTGGCACTGGAAGAAAAAGCAAAGGCCAAATACAAAGAACTTTCAGGAGGTCAGAAACAACGGTTCTCAATTGCAACAACTTTAATTAACAAACCCAAAGTTATTTTTCTGGATGAACCAACTACCGGTCTTGATCCACAGGCAAGAAGAAACCTATGGGAACTGATTAATAATATTCGTAATGAAGGGACTACAGTTGTAATTACTACTCATTATATGGATGAAGCTGAAAACCTATGTGATCGTGTTGCAATTATGGAAAGAGGAAAAATAATTGCACTGGATAGTCCCGATAACCTCATCGATAATCTGGTAGCAAGCGGATTCGAACGCATCAAATCTGTTAAAAAAGCAAATCTGGAAGATGTATTTCTTCACCTTACCGGAAATGAATGGCAAGTAGAATAAATTGTTCTAATGCTATTATAAATTCATCAATAAAATAAGCACCACTTCCGCCATAACCGTGAGTATATGAAAAAGTACAGTCAGCTTACTGCAATGCTTGCCATTTCAAAAGCAAGTTTCCGTTCTATTACCAGAAGTCCATCTGCAGTAGTTTTCACTTTATTGTTTCCATTAATCTTCATCCTTGTTTTCGGATTTTTAGGTGGCAATGGCATTACACTAGAACTGGGAATTCATTCCGGATCGGATGGGAAAAATGAAGTTTATGATGCTTTGAAAAACATGGCCGGCATTAAACTGATTGAAGATAAAAGTGATGATGCTCTATATAAGGAACTGGAAAAAGGAAGGATTGATGCTGTCCTGAATATACGAATGAATCCGGATGCGGAAGGGCCACGGTATTTTCTGGATATGCAAACATCAGAAGCCTCGATGGATAAAGGTTCCGTGCTGCAGTCGGTAATGGAAAATCTGGTGAATCAGCTAAACCTGAAAGATGTAAAACCAGCAGCCAAAATTGCAGAGCTGCGCCCGTCAAGAGTTAAGGGCAGAAAGTACTCGATGATTGATTTTATTTTACCCGGTCAACTTGGATTCTCTATTTTAAGTACCGGAGTTTTTGGAACCGCCTTCGTCTTTTTTAATTTACGCCAAACGCTGGTCATCAAACGATTTTTTGCAACTCCCATTCGTAAGCCTTTTATTATAATGGGAGAAGCGTTAAGTCGTCTTGTTTTTTCAATGTTAGGAGCCATTTTCATTATTGCCATTGGTTACTTTGCATTTGGGTTCACCTTGGTGAATGGATTTATTACTGCTCTCATGATGTTGTTGCTGGCTGCAATCGGACTCATCGTTTTCATGGGTTTTGGTTTTATTATTTCAGGACTCGCTAAAAATGAATCTATGATTCCTCCGCTTGCAAACATTATTACATTACCGCAATTCCTGCTATCCGGAACGTTTTTCCCTATTGAATCATTTCCTTCCTGGCTACAGCCAGTTTGCAAAGCCCTGCCGCTTACCTACCTGAATGATGCATTGCGAAAAGTAGCTTTTGAAGGTGCCGGTTTTGCAGACATTTCGTCACATTTGCTTGTCATGTTGCTGTGGGGTGTCATTGCTTATGCCTTGGCAACCCGGTTCTTCCGATGGGAGTAGTTGAATCATATAGTATTGATATTTAAATCATTACAATTTAAGCTGCCGGGCTCAAAAAAATCCTGTATGCTGGCAGCTAACAATAGGGTATATTTTTTGTTGAAGGTTAAAGCGCCATAAAATTCTGCCGCTAATTCATAAATTTGCACAAATAAAATAAAACTATGATAGGGATCTATGTAATTTCAATTGCCTTCATGCTCATCGGCTGGCTGGTAAGCATGCAACTGAAAAGAAAATTCAAACAGTATTCGGAAGTAACCATCGGAACAGGAATGTCGGGTAAAGAAATTGCCGAAAGAATGTTACACGACAACGGAATTAATGATGTAAAGGTTTTGTCTGTTGAAGGTCAATTAACCGACCATTACAATCCATTAGATAAAACTGTGAACTTAAGCCATGATGTTTATTATGGAAGAAGTGCCGCTGCTGCTGCTGTTTCCGCACACGAATGTGGTCACGCCGTGCAGCATGCAACTGCTTATACCTGGTTACAAATGCGCTCTGCATTGGTGCCGGTTGTAAGTTTCGGTTCAAAATGGGTACAATGGGTTTTACTTGGTGGTATTTTAATGGTAAATACCTTCCCTTCTCTGTTGCTTATTGGAATCGTAATGTTTGGTGTTATAACTTTGTTCAGCTTTGTAACTCTACCTGTTGAATTCGACGCTAGCAAACGAGCAATGGTTTGGCTTGAAACAAATCGCATTGCCAATCCACAAGAACTTACTATGTCGAAAGACGCACTCTGGTGGGCAGCTATGACCTATGTTGTTGCAGCACTTTCAGCTCTCGCAACTCTGGCATACTACATCATGGTATATATGGGACGCCGTGACTAATTACAGGCTTCTCTAAGACTATCAAAGGCGGAGCATTTTGTTCCGCCTTTTTATTTTAATCAAACTTTAATACTAAAAGCTATGTCAAAATTAAACCGCATTGGTCTCGATACTACCAAATCTGCCAAACTTGTCAAATTATTAAATGAATTATTATCCAACTACCAAATTTTTTATCAGAATGCCAGAGGGTTTCACTGGAATATTAGTGGTGATAAATTTTTTGAACTGCATCTGAAATTCGAAGAACTTTACAATGATGCACTTCTAAAAATAGATGAAATTGCCGAACGGGTGCTAACACTGGAAGGTACTCCTGTGCATGCATTTTCCGATTACATCAAACTTTCGGATATCGAAGAACTTAAAAATGTTTCTGAAGGAAAAAAAGCTGTTAAAGAAATCGTAAGCAGTTTTAAAGTTCTAATGGTTCTTGAAAGAAAAATTCTGGAACTGGCTGCTGATGCCGGTGATGAAGGAACCAATGCCTTAATGAGTGATTATATCCGCCAACAAGAGAAAACGGTGTGGATGTATTCGGCTTATTTGAATAAGTAATCTTTCTTAAGTAAATTTTTATTCATTGATTTTCAATTATTTGCAAATAATCTTATTGAATATATTTGGTTTATGTTATAAACTGGTTTATGTTTGCAGTGTTCAAAAACGATAAACATGAAAAAGATAACCAGTTACCTGATAGTGCTGATTCTGATTGGATCGGGAGCATTAAATGCGATGGATGCGAAATTGCAACAGCAAATTGAAAAGCAACTGAAAGAACTAAAATCTGCTAAAGGAATAGAGGCTTGGGAACATGGTGTGACCGCCTTTGAAGCAATAAGCAAATCGCATCCGGAAGCATGGCTGACGCGGTATTACGAATCGTATTGTCTGCTGAATTGTGGAATGGAATCAAAGGATCCGGCCACAGCCGACAGCTATTATGAACGGGCTATTAAAGCTGCAGATGCTGCTGAAGAAGTCTCGGCAAACAATTCAGAAATCAAGACACTTAAAAGCTGGATTTTGAGCATGCAAATAGGAATAGATCCGATGAACAGAGGCTTCGAGTATGGGATGAAATCGAATATGCTTTTGGAGGAAGCAATAGCGCTGGATGAAAATAATCCGCGACCATACCTTTTGCAGGGATTAGCAGCGATGTATACTCCGGAAGAATATGGCGGGAGTAAAGAAAAAGCGAGAACCTGTTTTGAAAAGGCGATTAAAAAATTCGAAGCTACAAAAGTGAAATCAGCCACTGCTCCATCATGGGGATATGAAAAAGCAAAAGAGTCGTTGGCAGAAGTGCAATAGACCAATGCTTGAAAAATATCATTAAAAAAGAAGCTACTTAAAAGAATAAATAAAATAAAAATGGAAAACGAAAAAGCACTAACTGAAAATGAAAGTCTGGCGGTTATCAGTAAGATGATCAAAACAGCTCAGCAGAATTTCAAAGATGATAGTTTCTACTATATCTTCTGGGGTTGGATGGTGTTCATTGCAGCTATAACCAATTACGTTTTGTTGATTACACAAACGAATAATCCAACTCTGCCGTGGGCTATACTAATGCCGCTTGGAGGTATCATTTCGGGAATATATTCTTACAAGCATGAACGAAATCAAAAGGTTACCACATATACAGAAGAGATCATGAAATATGTGATAATTGCTTTTCTGGCATCTTTGCTGACCGTATTAGTTATGATGCCGAAGTTAGGTGTAGCAACATATCCGATGGTATTACTTATATATGCCATCTGGTTGTTTGTATCAGGGGGTGCTATGAAATTTATGCCTTTGGTAGTGGGAGGAATAATTAACTGGGTTGCTGCAGTGGTTTGTTTTTATGTAAATTACGAACTGCAGTTATTGATAATTTCGCTGGCTGTCTTAACCGGATACATAATTCCGGGGCACATGTTAAAAATCAGGTACCAAAAACAGCAAAACGGTAAATAAAATTTCAATCTGAACCATATGTTTAAAGATCTTGATCCTTTATTGCACTCGCAATTGCGATTATCAGTGATCTCATTACTGGTAGGTGTTAAGGAGGCGGAATTTTCTTTTTTAAAGGAAAAAACCGGTGCTACAGCCGGTAACCTAAGTGTTCAAATTACCAAACTATCGGATGCGGGATATATTGAAGTCACCAAAAGTTTCCGTGACAATTACCCTTTAACCACCTGTAAGATTACTGCCAAAGGATTGGAAGCATTTGAACTTTATGTGGAGAACCTCAAAAGCTATCTGAAACCGGGCAACTAAAAAAATACTTTTAAGCTGTAACCGGAGAACTACCCGGTTCGTCCTAAAGAAAGGAATTGCTATTTGATCAGCAATTCCTTTCTTTGTTGTACCCAAATCCCATTATATGCAATTACAAATCAGTAACCTGTGCAAAACCTACCCAAACGGGGTAAAAGCACTTGACAACATTACTCTTAACATTTCCAAAGGCATGTTCGGACTGCTTGGTCCAAATGGAGCCGGTAAATCGACATTAATGCGTACACTGGCGACCCTGCAGGAGGCCGATAGCGGTTCGGTAATGCTTGGCGATATTGATGTACTTAAAAACAAACAAAGGGTCCGGGAAGTACTGGGGTATTTACCTCAGGAATTTGGTGTATATCCCAGAGTCAATGCCTATGAAATGCTTGATCACATAGCTGTGCTAAAAGGAATTATAAATGCTAAAGAACGCAAAGATCTGGTTCTGGCATTGCTGGAAAGGGTTAATCTGCTGCAACATAAGAAAAAGTCAATCAGTGGATTTTCTGGTGGAATGAAACAGCGCTTTGGAATTGCACAATCCCTGATTGGTAATCCGCAACTTATAATAGTTGATGAGCCAACTGCGGGACTTGATCCAGGGGAGCGAAACCGATTTTATAACTTACTCTCTGAAATCGGTGAAAATGTAATTGTTATTCTGTCAACTCATATCGTTCAGGATGTCAAGGAACTTTGTCCGAATATGGCCATTATTGATAAAGGCAGATTACTGTTTGCCGGTGAACCTGTGAAAGCGCTTTCTGACTTAGAAGGAAAAATATGGGAAAAATCGATTTCCAAATCTGAGACAGAAAAGTATCAAAAAGAATTTCAGCTTATTTCATCGAAATTGGTATCGGGACAGCCGCTCATTCACATTTATAGTGAAACAGATCCCGGTAATGGATTTAAAAAAGCGGAAGCAGATCTAGAAGATGTATTTTTTAAAGCAATCAGTCTATGAAATTCTATTTGTTTGAAATAAAATATTGGCTGCGGCAGCCAATGGTATATATTTTCTTTCTGATAAATGCACTTATGATATTTGGTGCAACATACAGTGAAAATATTACGGTAGGTGGATCCTTCGGAAATATCATGAAGAATGCACCCTTTGTTATACAAACATACTATTCGATTATGTCGTTTATAACATTGCTTATGACGACATCATTTGTACTAGCTTCAACAACACGCGATTTCTCTTACAATACCTACCAGATAATTTTCACAACACCGGTAAAGCGCACGGAATACCTGCTGGGAAGATTTTTAGGAGCAGTCACCATTTCTGTCATTCCACTATTAGGTGTTTCACTGGGAATAATTATTGGCTGTATGATGCCTGGCATGGATCCCGATAAAATAGGCCCTTTCTATTTTCAGGCACATCTGGCAGGATTTCTGCAACTGGCAGTTCCCAATACATTGTTCAGCGCTTCAGTAGTATTTATGATTGCTGCACTTACAAGAAATACTTTTGCGGCATTTGCAGGCTCACTTGTTTTATTGCTCGCTACGGGAATCGCTGATGCATTTGCAGAAGATCTCGATAAGGAATGGCTGGCAATTTTACTCGACCCATACGGATCAACGACCTTTTCCATTCTTACAAAATACTGGACTGTAAGTCAGAAAAATACCATGACACTTGGAATGGAAGGATGGCTGCTGATCAACAGACTAATATGGTTGGCGATCAGTTCGATTTTAGTTTTAGTTACTGTCAAAATATTCTCCTTCACTGAAAAATCGCGATCAGCCAAAAAAAGTAAAAATATTTTATCTGACGAAGTGGTACGACTATCTGTCAAGCCACTTCCACGGGTCAACCCATCTTATTCCTCGAAAGCATCCAGGATCATGTTTGCTACCAGACTGAAATATGAGCTAAAAGGCATTTTAAAAAGTCCGACATTTTTGATTATCATGATTGCAGGACTTCTGAATTTCATTCCTAATCTGGCTTCCAACACCGGCCCGTTTGGGTTAACGGCACACCCTGTGACGCATAGTATGATTGAAAATGTTCAGGGTGCATTCTATGCTTTTCTTATTGCGATAATAATTATTTACTCTGGTTTGTTGGTGTGGAAAGAGCGCGAAAATAAAATTGACGAAATTTATGATGCCACTCCCCACCCTACTCACATTTCTTACCTTTCAAAATTCACTTCACTAGCAGTAATTATCTTTATTGTGCAATCGGTTTGCATTCTGACCTGTATTTTGGTGCAGCTTGCTAAGGGCTTTACCGATATAAGGCCGGAAGTTTATATTATTAATTTACTTATAATTGATTACAGTAAATTACTGATGCTAGTAGTTATTTCCATGTTAATGCATGCTTTAATAAACAATAAGTATCTGGCGTATTTTGCTTTCATCATTTTCCTCCTACTGAACACTTTTGTGTGGCGTATGCTTGAGATAGAATCTCATATGGTTAAATTTTCAGGCGCACCAGACTTTATTTACTCTGATATGAATGGGTTTGGGCCATATGTCGCCGGACTTACCTGGTTCAGGATATACTGGGCATTATTCTGTATTCTCATCATTTTTGTCACCATTTATGCATGGACCAGGGGGCGCGAAACATCCTTCCGGACAAAAATGCAATCTGTTCTCACCGGTTTTAAAGGGGCCCGGAAGCCGGTGATTCTATCCATTCTTACTCTTTGGTTAGTAACAGCCGGATTCATCTATTACAACACACAGCAGCTCAACAGCTATCAAACAGAAGAAGAAATAGAATCAGTCAACATTAAATATGAACAGAAGTATAAAAAGTATCAGACTGCAATACAGCCGCGGGCAACCGCATTTGTTTATAACATAGATTTATTTCCGGAAGATCGCAGATTAGAAATTAAAGGCAAATACTGGGCTAAGAATAAAAGCAATGTGCCTATTGATTCTTTGCATTTAACAATTGTTCCCTATTTTACAACTACCATCACTGTTTCCGGAGCAACTAAAATTCTGGATGATAAAGATCTCCAATATCAGATACTTCGTTTCCAAAAGCCATTGATGCCAGGTGACAGTATATTAATTCAATTTGAATCTCAATATGATGCAAAAGGTTTTGAAAACGATGTAGCCTTTAATTCCGTAGTTGATAATGGTTCATTCTTTAACAACTATGATTTTTGTCCGATCATCGGCTACCAGCCTCGCCGTGAAATTGAAGATCGCGATAAGCGCAAGAAGCATGGATTACCGGAGAATGCAAGATTACCGAAGTTACAGCAAAATTGCACTGAAGCATGTATGAGTAACTACATCACAAACAACTCAGACTGGGTTGATGTAGAAACTTACTTCAGCACTTCAGAAGATGAAATTGCCGTTGCGCCCGGATCCTTACAAAAACAATGGAAAGAAGGTAACAGAAATTTCTATCATTATAAACTTGATCATAAATCGATCAATTTCTATTCTTTTATTTCTGCCAGGTATAAAGTACTCCGTTCCAAACACAGAGGAATTGATGTTGAAGTTTACTATGACAAGCGTCATGCTTACAACATCAAAAACATGGAAAGCTCCATGAAGAAGTCGCTGGATTATTACATCACTAATTTCGGGCCCTATTATCACAAGCAAGTTCGGATCATAGAATTTCCAAAATATGCTTCATTTGCTCAGGCTTTCCCGGGGACAATGCCTTATTCAGAAAGCATTGGTTTTATTGCAAAAATTGAAGATGAAGATGACATCGATATGGTATTTTATGTAGTAGCTCATGAAATGGGACATCAGTATTGGGCGCATCAGCTGATTGGTTCGGAAATGCAGGGTGCCACTATGTTATCGGAGACATTTTCACAATACTCTGCTCTTATGGTAATGGAAAAAGAATATGGTCGTGATGCCATGAAGAAATTTCTGAAATATGAAATGGATGAATATCTGAGATCACGAGGGTCGGAGCGAATTAAAGAGCTTCCTTTGAAATTGGTAGAAAATCAGGGATACATCCATTACCAAAAGGGAAGTCTGGTGATGTATTACTTGAAGGAGATGATAGGAGAAAAGCAACTGAATGCAGCCTTACAGGAGCTTCTGCTTGCATATGCATACAAGGAGCCGCCGTACCCTACTTCAAATCATGCGGTTTCTATTTTCCGATCACATACTCCTGACTCGCTTCAATACATTATTACCGATCTTTTCGAGACGATTACTTTATTCAGCAATAGAACCATTGCTGCAAAATCGAAGCCATTAAGTAACGGAAAGTATGAAGTTACAATTGAAACAGAAAGTAAGAAATTCCGTGCCGATACTCTTGGCAGAGAAAGTGAGACTGCAGTCAATGACTGGATAGAAATCGGGGTATTTGCTAAACCGGAGGATGGTAAAAAATCCGGTAAGCTATTATACAGAAAAATGCATCCTGTCAGAAAGGCGAAAAACACTTACAGGGTTATTGTGGAAGAGAAACCGTACGAAGCCGGAATTGATCCCATCAATTTACTGATAGATATGGTCAGCGAAGACAATATTGCTAAAATTCAGGATTAATTTCCTATCTTAGCGTATTAACCTTTGAAGCCCAATTATTATGATCGGGAAAAAACTCTGCTATTTTATAGCATTATGTATGTGGTTCAGTTCGGGTTGCAAATGCTTCAATAAGATTTGTGATGAATGCCGGCCCGATGTGTATTCAGGAACAACAATTGTACATTTCAATTCCGGAAATGGTCAATATACCAATGAGGAAATTGACACTTTGTTGTTGCAGACAATAACCATATCATCTGCAGACACTGCCAATACTTTACTGATAAGTTATAACGGATCAAACCGGGATCTGACACTGAAAAAACTTGGTCTAACTTCTGCTGTTTCTAATCCTCCCTATATTTATAATATTACTTTAAAAGACGGTTCTAAAACCATTCGTATAGAAAATATCCGGCTTTTATTTGATAAAGAGAATGATGATGCCTGCTGCGATTGTGACAAATGGCTTTTTAACGGTGCAAAAGTGAATGGTGTAGAGATTGGCAATGGCGGGAACTTCGAAATAAGTAAATAGCCCGAAAAAACCATTTGTCACCGGAACGAATGACCCCATAATTTATTGTGTCGGATCCCGTATTTAGTTCGGGTAATTCTTTTCTTAAAAAATAACCGACTACTTTATGGAATTTAGAAATTGCCAACATCTTGGGTTGGTAACATCTAAAACTTATTTATCATGAAAAGTAATAACTTGATTATTGCCGGACTGCTGTTTGCTGCCGGCACAGTAGTTGGAAGCATTGAACTGTCGGAACTCCCCTCAACAAAAACAACCTCAACAACACCACAAACATCTCCACCTACAGCTACCTTACAGCAAATAGAACCGGAAACAAAGAAGCCTGAAGATAAGCCAACTCCATCGCCTGAATTCACTAATGATCCAAAGCATTGTGTTTTTAAAACTGCTTTTGAAGGCGAAGGTCTCGATAAGGATTTCTTTCATCCTATACCACAAAAAGTGATGACTTCGATGCACAAAGGACTGGAATGGATTGATGAGGCACAACAAAATGATGGTGGATGGGGAGCAGGATCCAACCGTAACCAGGGAATCAAAGACCCACATGCAGTTAAATCAGATCCTGCCACCACAGCAATGGTTGCGATGGCTTTGCAGCGTTGCGGAAATAATTTACAACAAGGATCTCATTCTAAACAATTAAACAAAGCGCTTGAATTTTTGCTTGAAGCAGTTGAAAATACCCCCAAGAACAGTTCAAATATCACAACCCTGACTTATACACAACCACAATCGAAGCTGGGACAAAATATTGATGTAGTATTAACTTCACAATTTCTTTCCAACATACTTTCCGAAACAGAAAATGAACCGGCATTGAAAAACCGGGTTACCCAAGCTATTCAAAAATGCGTAGCCATGATCGAAAACAATCACAATGCTGATGGTAGTTTAAAAGGTTCCGGATGGGCAGGTGTATTGCAATCGTCATTTGCAACAAGCGCATTAGAATCGGCACAATCGAATGGCATTACAGTTAATGAAGAAGTGATAGAAAAATCCAGGGATTTCCAGAAAGGTAATATGGATGTAAAAACAAACAGTGTAGCAACTGAATCAGCAGCAGGTGTGGTTCTTTACTCCGTATCAGGATCGGCGAGGGCTTCGGCAAAGGAAACTCGAGAAGCAAAAGAAATCTTAAAAAAAGCAAAAAAAGAAGGGAGGATTCAATCGGAAGATGTAACAGTATCTAATCTGAAAGATGCAGGCTTACCGGAGTCGACTGCATTAAAATATGAAACTGCTTATCAGGTTAATAAATCGGCACAAAAACTTGCACAGGATGATAATGTAATTTCCGGTTTTGGAAATAATGGTGGAGAAGAATTCTTAAGCTACTTACAAACCGGTGAGGGTATGATTATCAGCAAGGATGATACCTGGCAAAACTGGTATGATAAAACCAGCGCAAGGATGTTGCAAATTCAAAATAATGATGGCAGCTGGAGTGGACACCATTGCATTACGAGTCCGGTGTTTTGTACTGCAACCTGCTTGTTGATACTTTCTGTAAATAATGATATCAATAAATTAACAGGAAACTACGTGAAAAATAATATTGATTGAAGTTGCCATTGATCACTTTTCGAAAGGCTGCTGCAGTGTGTGTAGCAGCCTTTTTTTATCCTATCTGACCACTGACCCTCGCATACACCAGGGAGAGATTGGGATGCACCGGATTTCCTTTACGCATACGAACAGCAGTTCTGAAAACGCTGTAACCATTATCAATCATAAACTGAGAGGCGATTAAATTAAGATCAGGAATTACAACTTCATTTTTAAATTGCAGCCTGTGTTTTAAAAGTGCTAACCCAGCCTCCTTTTCAGAAGCAACAACAAGTCCTTCACCAAACCCGGGAAGGAAGTAACCTTTCACAACATTACTTTCCACATACAACACTGCATCATCTATAAATTCATCCAAACGGAAATTGCGATTTTCACCTGATGCTTTGAAATCGAGCAATTGAATTTGCTGCCGGAAAGTTTTACTGTAAGGTTTCAGGAAAGGATTTTCAATTGCTTCACTCCATAACTTCTCAGATCTGTAAAAAGTGTATGTTTCTTCAGCAATAAAACCATGTTTGAGGTAAACAGGATACCCTAGTGGTGTAGCTACCAACAATACGGTACTGCAGTTGAATTTTTCAGCAATTATTAATAACTCATTCGTAAGTTGATAACCTAATCCTTTGCTTCTGTAATCGGGGTGGACAATAATTTGTGCCAGCCATGCTACCGGACCGTGAATAATAGCAACTCCAACTGCAACTAATTTATTTCCATCACTAAATTTCACTCCATTCGAAAAAGAATTTGATAAATGATATTTGAATGAGGGGACAATATCGTTCCAATCTGCAGGTTGCAATTCCGGCAATGAAGCAATATCAGACTTAAGAAGCGGTTCAATTTTCATGGGCTAAGAACGAAACAAAAGTAGCTAAATTGTTTACAAATACGTGTTATTCCGAAGATAAACTCCGGAATAACACGTATAATATTAAAAGCTTGCTTTCAGTGAAAGCATAAAATTGCGTCCTGCAGCTACAATACCGGAGCTGTAGGGACGATACCTGATATCAGCAATATTTTCGACTCCGGCATTTACAGAAAAATGATTCGAAATCTGATATTGGGATTTAAAATTGAGAATCAGGAATTCAGGGCAATAAGGATTTCCATGATCATCAACAGCATAAATATAATCCTTTCCTTTTTCTTCTTCAGGGAGATCATCAAATGAAACCTCACTGTTATAGATAGCTGCGAGTTCCAAATACAATTTTTTGTGCTTAAAAGAAATCTTTGACATGGCAAAAAATGGTGCTGCATGGCGAAGCGGACTTTTTGTTCCATCATCCAGTTCCTCCTCACCTTTCTGATAATTGGCTTTGATCAGAAAATTAATGCCTGAAGCCCATTTCAATTCCACACTAGACTGAATACCATACACAGTTGCTTTTGCAGCATTTTGCACTGCCAGCACCTGACTTAATTCGCCGTCATAAAAGATGCTATCCAAACCATTGAATGCAAAATTTCTTCGCACCTGAGCGTCCTCTAAAATTGTGTAAAAGCCGGTGATATCAAATCTGATGTGCTCCCCAAATATTTTAGAAGCACCTATCTCGGCATTATAAGCATACTCGGCACCCAGATCCGGATTCGGAACAATTACGGAACCTGGTTCTGAATCGAATACCTTTCCCATATCATCAACATTGGGAGCTCTGAATCCGGTTGAAAGATTCGCACGAAGCGAGAATTTTTCACCGGGATGATAAACAGCACCAATACTTCCTGTAAGTGCTCCATCAGAATTACTTGTATTTTCGTACGGGAAGGGATAAAAAGTATCATCGAATGTAGCGTTCAATGCAAACGAATTGAATCGACCACCGGCCAATAAGGTAAGATCACCGGTGATTCGATATTCATAGCTCAAATAGGCAGCTAAAGAATTCCATATTGCATCCGGGTAACGGGAAGGACCATCTCTTGGAATAGCAAATCTGATATCCAAATCGGTTCCTGCTGAAGTTACACCATTTATCACTTCTTCTATTCCATAATAAAGATGATGGCTGGCTTTTATTCGCTTTGAGAAGTCTATTGAGAGACTAATCGCTGTCACGTATTCCTCCCGCGTTCGTTGTACCGGATCATTAAAGTCGCGATCGATACGACTCTCCTTGAAACGTTGTATAGCGAATCTGATCACCATATCATCAAAAAGTTTTTTTGACTTGCTATAACTGACTGTGAAATGATTCATCATCCATTCTTGCGGTCCATAATACCATTCGGCACTTCGGGGAAGGCCATTTCTGGTTCGCAACAGTCTATCGTAGCGGGAATAATTTGATGTAGTAGATAAATGGAATGCATAATCGAATTTCCAGTTGTTATTGGGCTTAAAACTAAATTTCTGCATCAGGTTAATCTGTGAATATCCGGTAGGTTTCTGCACTTCAGGGTCATCATTTTCAACTACCTCATCCAGACCATTATTTCGGACAGTGTAAAAGGGCCTGAGATATTCATCGTGTCCATTACTACCCATTCGCAGATCACCAAAATTATTGAATGAAATACTTGTTACCATGGCCCACTTTTCCCAGCCGGCATTAAAATCAACGTGACCGGTGAATTCATTATTTGCAGAAGCCGTTCTGGCAACGGCACTTCCTGAAATCAGCACCTTGGTTGTATCTGAAAATTTTGGTGTTAAAGTTTTAAAGCTCATGACGCCCCCAATGGCATCACTTCCATAAATTACCGATCCCGGTCCGAATAACACTTCTGTATTTTCGACTGCAAACGGATCAATGGAAATAACATTTTGCAAATTTCCACTTCTGAAAATAGCATTGTTCATTCTTACTTCATCAACAGCAATCAGAACCCTGTTAGTGGCAAAACCACGTATCATGGGACTACCTCCGCCTTGTTGACTTTTCTGAATAAACACCTCCCCTGAATTAGAAAGTAAATCTGCCGTAGTTTGCGGATTCTGAATCGCGGCATCTTTAGCAGAGATGGTAGCCACCTTAGCAGGCACCTCAAGTGCAGATTGATTCCAGCGTGTTGCCGAAACCACAATCTGATCAAGAGAAAACTCGGTTTGCTTCATTGAAAGTGCAAAACTATTTTTTTCCAGATCCATGTATGAAATCCGTTCTGTTTTATAACCAATCAGTCGAATCTCAATTTGTAACGATCCGGCGAAGGCACTTATATCGGCCTTACCGGAAACATTGGTAATAGCTGTTGCTTTCGGATTTTCACTCACGAGTGTAACCACTTCGAGTGGAGCACCTGTTTTAATATCTGTAACAGTAACTGTTTGGCCAATCACAGCACTAAAACTAAGCAGCAACCATACCATGAATAATATTTTTTTCATAGTACAATTTTTAAGATTTAAAATTCAAGCAGCAATAGCTTATCCGTTAAAAAATTCGGACAGCCACAAAAGATTAAATGCTGAGGAAAGTCTCCGGCGGAGGATTTGGAGGGGATATACCGGGATTTAATGTTGTTAGCAAATCTGCTTGGAAATAAAATCGGCTCAAATGAGACCAGTTATTGAATTCGGGCTTAGATGTAGATTGAAAAAAAAGCACTTGCAACAACAAGTGCAACTTGTCATTTGTCGATTTGCCGGCTGCATTTTGATTTAGTGCGACATAAAGGAGTGCAGACAATTTTTTATTGAGTGCTGTTTCTTCATGATCCCACCAACAATAATAAAAAACTGAATCCGTGGTTTCCTTTTTATAAACGATGTCATACATCTCTTCTTTATAGCTGAATTCCTTGCTGTGCTTCCAGTACAGTAAATCATCCACGTTTGATTTCGAAAATTTGAGACAAACCAACTGATCAGCAGGAATACCTTCCAGCATTTTCCATTTAACGGATTTTCTGACAACTTTCCTTTGAAGTTGCAAACCAATAAAAGAGCCCATCAAAACAAAAACCAGAGAGGCGAGCAGAAATATACCTAATGTTCGAATCCACATAAAAGAAAGTTCCTATCAAATGTACTAAATTATTCGGATATGAACCAATCGAAACTAATAAGTTCTGAAAATCAGAATATTGACAGTGGTAGCCAAAGCTTCCAGGATCCGGGTGCAAGTCTGAGGGAATCGATATGCCCCATTTTTTTCCTGTTGGGAGTAATAAGATGCATATGCATAAATGTATCGTGATGGGTAAAAACAGCCTTATGTTCTGTCGAGAAAAAACCCGTTATTTCTACTGCTTCATTATTAAGTGGGTAATTAATTTGTCCCTGATGAGCCTCATCCGGATTACTCACTTTACTACCTGGAGCCAAATTTACAACATGAATGGATCCTGATTCGGCAATACCTTCGATGCGAAAAACGAACGGACGGGATGCTTTAATGGTAATAGAGTCCAGGAATAATTCAATAGCACGCATATCTCTTGCTTCTTCGGGAATATCGAAAGACTTCCATTCATTCACCACACTGTAAACAAAGAAGGGTGCTTTGGCATCGAAGGAAGCGGTAACTTTCATTTCGGATTCGGAAACCACCCTTGATTGAAAACATTCTCCATCAGTGATCAAAAGCTCACCGGCAATACCTTCAATGGGTCCTACACCATACAAACCGGCAATACCTTTCAACGAATCAAGGTCAATTGTCCCAAACAGCTCACCTTTCCACATCACATTTCGCATTGCTCCTATGTGATATACTTTACCTTCTGAAAGTTGAGCGTTAGAACAAAAATATTGTAAAAAGAGAAATAAGAACAAATACAATCTTTTGGTGGGATAAGTGCTCATTGTATCAATTTGGTCTGTGAAGCTATTATTTCGTATGGCTGTGCAATTTATGGATTACTTTGATTAAATTGAAATGTATTTAATTTTCTGAGCCCGAAAAAATCTCAATTCCTGAAAACAACCTGAAATATCCATTCTGAACTGTAGTGTCAAGAGTAAAAACTTCAGCAGTTTACATAGATTCCCCAGAGTTCAAATTATGTAATTTATCTAGTATGGTATTTATCTTTGTCTCTTCCGGTTTTTGGTTTTCCTTTATTTCATCACCGATTCGTTGTTCAATATCTTCAATGCTTGGGAGTTCATCTTTGAAGTCAGCTGGCAATTGCTGAGTAATTCTATATTCTGCGATCCCAATAGGTTTAGTGATATCCCGAAGAGCATATTCAGCCACTACCTTATGATTAGTTTTACAAAGAATCAGACCGATGGCAGCTTCATCATACACACCTTTTAATTGGTCATCAGCAATACTCAGGTAGAAATTCATTTTACCAATATATTCAGGTTCAAATTCGCCGATTTTCAATTCAATAATTACATGTCTTCTTAATTTTGTATGATAAAAAAGCAAATCAAAGAAAAACTCCTTACCACCTATTTCAAATTTCCTTTGTCTTCCCATAAAAGCAAAACCTGCCCCTAGCTCCAATAACACTTTTGTTACATGCGTCATCAATGCATTTTCCAAATCTCTCTCCTTCGCTTTTTCATTTAACATGATAAAATCAAAGTTATATGGGTCTTTGAAAATTTGGGTTGTTAAATCGCATTCATATGAAGGTATAGTGGTATTGAAATTATTCACTAAAGAACCCTGCGACTTAAATAAACCAATTTCTATCTGATATTCCAAAATACTTCTACTCCATCCGTTTTGAACCGTTTTTTTAATGTAAAAAGCCCTTTCATCCGCTGACTTTAATTTAGTCAAAAGCAATTGATGATGGCCCCAAGGCAATTTTGCAGCAGCTTGCTGCAAAATTATAACGTCTTTATTTTCAATATATTCTGGATTTTTGATATCTTCATTCAAGAAGAATGGATAGGCAATTGCAAAATCCCGCATATAGCGAATATTACGCGGGGAAAGGCCTTTCATTTGTGGAAACTCAGCCTTTAAATCTGAAGCCAATTTATCCACTATTTTCCCACCCCAGCCGGCTGCTTTCTCCTGAGTTGAAATTGCATTACCAATTTCCCAATAAACTGTAAGCAACTCATTGTTTATTGCATGAATTACTTTCATTTGTGCGACTTTAATCTTCTCCTTCAGGTTGTGAAGAAGTTCGCCATATTGAGTCATTTGATTTTCTGCCATTTTGAAAAGCATTAAGGGTTAAAATTTATGTGTTGTTGCTCAGAAGAAAATTAAATTTTCCTAATAAATTACTATTGAACTGAATTTGTCCCTTAAATGGGATTCATAAAAGCAATTAGGAGTATTTCCCAGGCGTTTTATTTGTTTTGCTGTTAGTTTCTTTAAAGGAGGAAGTGAAAATCCAAGGTTTTTATGTGCCAGGATTCCAGATTACTTCTGCTCACTTAAAATTAAAAAGCTGTAAAATATAATTCGAAAATATTTTAATGATTCAAATTTTACTCTTCATGCAAAAATAGTAACATAACAAATTTATCTACTTTAAAAATATAAACTCAGAATTAAGTCATTAAAATTAAATAAAATCTATTCCTTCTCTACTGAGCTTATGCTTTGTTAACTCCAAGGGTCAAATGAATAACTTTCTGATATACCGATATCAATTGCCTGGTATGACTTTTAATCTCACACATTTCAAATACGCGTGTCCGGTTTTGAGGGCAGTAGCTCCATTCCTGAATTTCAACAAACTTTGCCACATACGCATCAATATCCTTTTCATTAACGAGCAAGCCATTAATTCCGGGTTGTACTAATTCGGGAATGCCTGCATGATACGTTGATAAAATGGGGAGTTCCATTGCCATTGCCTCCATGATAGCTGTGGGGAGACCTTCCGTTTCACCTTTGGGGCCAACAACACTTGGGTGAATAAAGTAGTGTGATTGCTCGAGCCATTGCCTGACTTCTTCCGGATTAATTTTTCCCGTGAAGTGAATTTTATTTTCGAGGTTCAATTTTTTTACCTGAGCACGAACAACATCCAGCTCGACTGCACCACCACCACCAAAAACAAAACGCGCGTTACTGTCGGGATACTTATCAAAAAACCGTCGTAATGCTTCAACGGAATAAACATGTCCATTGTGCCCTGCAAAAGAAGAAATTTGAATAAACTGCACGCCATTTGACTTATCCGGAAAATTTCTTCTTT
>CAUJFJ010000194.1 GCA_963169675.1 Bacteroidota bacterium | reverse complement strand
AACATATTTACCTGCATTCATAACTTTTTAGTGAAAAGTTATGAATAAAATTCAAATCGTCACCGCCTTAAAACACAATCAATATACTGTAAATCAATAATTTCAAAGAACAATTAAAATATTTAACAGGACACTACTGATTTATAATCTATCATTATAACGAATTTTCATTCTGAGCAGAAACAAAATATCCTTAATCCTTAATAAAACCGTCCTATGCATATTTTTTGAGCAGCAACCCCTACATCATCTTTCATAAGTTTCGTGCATTCCTCCTAAGCAGCATCACCCTAATTTTTAATCCTTAATCCTTAATCCTTAATCAAAAAAAGGGCTGCCCTTTCGGAACAGCCCTCACTCAACTCATCATCATAAACTATCTTATTCCACAATCAACCTGATTGTCCGAGGTATTCCACTATCACTAACTCTGATGAGATATATTCCGGCATTCAATCCGGTGGTATTAAAGGTTACTTTGGTATAACCTTTTGCTTCTAAATTTGTGCAAATTGTTTTTAACTGTCGACCGGTCATGTCATATAATTCGGCGCTCATTAGTACATCTTTATGGTAGAAGGTTTCAATTGCAACCTGACCTTTTGCCGGGTTCGGTGATACCTGAAGCATATCAGATAACCGTGTGTCGTTGCAATTGATACTTACTGTTAATGAATTTGAAATTTTAGAACAGCCGTTAGCTGCCGTAACTTTCACATTGTAAACTCCGGGGTTCTTAGTGACATAAGTCAAACCATTTGCTCCAGGAATATCAATTCCATCCATTCTCCACTGATAAATAGCACCGGCACCAGCAGTAGTATTGAGGGTCATGGTAATATCTTCAAAACAAGTAACCAATGGAATATCGTGTGTGATATTTGCAGTGAAGTTCAATACGGTAATCCTCGATTGATTGGAAAGTCCTGTGCAACCGGTTAGTAAATTGGTAGCAACTACTTTAAATCTTCCTGTTGTCTTTGCATAGTAGGTTGCATTTGTAGCTCCTGCTATTGGCAGGTTGTTACGGTACCATTGGTAGCCAACGTTACCTGACAAGTTAACTGATGCCGTTAATAAGATGCTATCACCAATACACACATTGTTGAATCCTCCGGGAGAAACAGCAACTACCGGCAATGGATTTTTAGTGACTACAATTTTATTGGAATATCTTAATCCACATGCAGTAGTTATCTGCATTTTATAGTTACCCGATTTATTAGCAATATAACTTTGAGATGTTGCACCATTTATCGGTACATTGTTTCTTAACCATTGATAATTGGCTTCCGCAGATGAACTTAAAGTCACTGAACCTCCTGCACAGAATGTAGTTGAACCCTGGGCGGTGATTACCGGAACTGAAACCTGAATGAAACTTAAAGTGGTGGTTACAACACTGTCGCAACCTGACTGTGTAGTTAAATTGGAAGTGTATACACCCGCCTGACTAACCGTCTGGCCACTTGGAAGTACATAACTTTGTCCGCTGCAAATTGAAACGGATTCTGAAGATTGAAACACATCATTCACTGTGAGGTTTGTAGTTACAATGCTGTCACAACCAGCCTGAGTCTGTAAGGTGCTGGTATATGTACCGGATTGACTAACTACCACTCCATCAGGTAAGGTATATGATCCGCCTGAGCATATTGATGCATTCGTAGTTGAAGACGCTGTTGCGTTTACATTTACAGTTGTAGTAATAATAGAATCACACCCTGCTGTTGTCTGAAGATTTGATGTGTACACTCCACCGGTTGAAACAACTTGTCCGTTTGGAAGTGTATAAGTGGAACCATCGCAGATAGAAACATTTTCTGCAAGAGCATAAACCGGATTGACAGTTACATTGGATGTAATTACTGAATCACATCCTGAAACTGAAGTGAGCATACTTACAAAAGAACCTGCTACTGTCACCGTATTACCATTTGGCAATACATACGAAGCACCATCACAGATGGAGATATTTTCTACGAATGCATAAATCGGATTCAAAGAAAGATTGGTTGTAATCACTGAGTCACATCCTGAAACAGATGTAAGCATGCTGACATAAGTTCCTGCTGCACTTACTGAATTTCCATTTGGAAGCGTATAAGAATTACCATCACAAACCGAAACATTTTCAACAAATGCATAGATTGGATTTACTGTTAAGGTAGTTGTAATTATGGAATCGCATCCTGCTGAAGTCAGCAAATTGGATGTGTAAACACCACCGGTTGATACCACCTGACCATTTGGTAATAAATAAGTATCACCATCACAAATTGCAACACTTTCCTGTGAAGCAATCACGGAATTTACACTTAGAGTAGTAACAATTACAGAGTCACATCCTACTGAGCTCGTTAAAGTTGTGGTGTAAACACCTCCTGCTGAAACTGAGGATCCATCAGGCAATAAATAAGTCCCACCTGAGCATATAGATGCAGTTACACTTTGCTGCGAAGGATCACCAACATTCGTAACGGTTGCCTGAGTTATTGCGGTACATCCGTTCACATCGGTAACAGTACCCGTATAAGTTGCAGGTGACAAACCAGAATTAACAGCAGTTGTCACACCATTACTCCAGTTATAAGAATATCCAACGGCACCACCAGAACCTGAAAGTGTTGCACTTCCATTTGAGTTGGCACAGGTTGCATTTTGATTTACAACAGCACTTGCATTCAGTAATGAAGGTTCAGTTAATGACCCATTCAAAGTAACCTGACATCCGATTGAATCGGTAACTACCACCTGATAATTTCCTGCTCCCAAACCTGTCGCCACAGCACCGGTTTGTACCGGATTAGTATTCCAGGAATAGGTGAATGGAGCAATTCCACCTGTTGGAGTAACTGTTAAGGAACCATTTGTACTTCCATTACAGCTCACACCAAATCCGTTATAATTTGATGACGCAACGGTACCATCTACATCAGGAACATACACAGAAAACGAATAGGTCTGAACTCCATTTAAAGGACAAGCATCATCGCGAACGGTAACAGTGAAAGTATAAGGTTGTGAACGTGCATCTGAAGGTTGTGGTGTCCAGCAAAATTGTCCTGTAGGATATGGAGAACCACTGATATTAAATGTTGCAGCAGGAATTCCACTATTCCAGGTCATAACTACTGTCTGACCAGGATTAGGATCACCAGATGTAATATTAAAGCAAAGAGTTGAGCCCGGACAAACATAAGCGGTATTTTCAGAAGTACCATTAATTCCGGAAGCAAAAGGAACAAAATTAGGAGTACAATTGCGACTGTAAATCTGCATATCACGAATCACACTTCCGATCAGAATTCCATTGCGGTATTCTTTTACTCTGATAGCAACAACACTAACCTGAATGGCAGTGGGATTCATGAATAAATCACCGGTGTTCGGATTAATACTAAATGCCGGCGACGATAAAATAGGACTTGATGCTGAGTAACCGGAAAGATAGGTAACAGTTGTGGTAGCTGAAGTCAGTGGGGTTATCAGTTCATAAGCCAATGAATCACCATTCAAATCGATTACACCATGGTTATAATTAAAATTTTGTCCGAGACAAACAAATGAAATTGGAACATTCGAAAATGTTGGAGATGAATTTTGAGGTGCATTCAAATTATTCAACAGTGCTTCCACATAAATTGGTTCAAAAGACGTACTTGAATTACATGGTGAAGGTTGAACTATAGTGGTAACTGCACAATTTCTGGCAGTAACAGAATAACTTAATTTCCAATCAGAGCAAGCTGATGGAAGCGTGATATTTCCTCTATAAAGCCACTGCTGAATACCAGGAGTAGAACCGCCGGAACAGGTTGTTTGCACCGAATTACAGGGGAAAGTAATTACCGGACCATTGTTGATTGCAGGCAATGTTACATTCTGATTTACACCACAATTTACAGATGCATAATTTAAAGTTACGGTTGTTGGCTGTGCAATTCCACCGCAATCGCGATAAAATGCTGCGGTAACTTCATAGGTGTTTCCACTAAGCCAGCGGTAAGTTAAATCGGCACCGGCAGCATGTGATGCTTGTGTTTTAGTTGAACCTGCAAAAAGAATTGCAATGGTCAATACCAGCAGTCGCAAGGTCAGGCCGGATTTCGTTTGGTAGAATTTTTTCATGGTAAGTAATTTAGTTAGCAAGGGGTAAAATGGAATAGCAAACTAACCCGTAAGTGGCGAATGATCACGATTTTTTGGTGAAACGTTACCCTTTTTTGGCGAAAAGCATTCCTTTTGATGGCGAAAAATGACCTAAATTTGTAGTTAATGGCAATTTTCAGGGGTCAAAATGAAAAAAGCGGTAGCTGAAATTTCGGCCACCGCTTCAATATATTAATGAATTAATTAACCCTTCCGGATTACAACTCCTAATTTCTTTTCAAAGTTTTCCATTAACCGGGTCATAACTTTATCAATTTCTTTGTCAGTCAAAGTTTTCTCATCATCACGAAGTATGAAACTCATGGCATACGACTTCTTATCATTACCAATTTTTTCTCCTTCATAAAAATCGAACAGATTCACTTCTTTCAAAAGTTTTCGTTCCGTTTCAAAAGCCAAAGCTTCAAGCGACTGATACTGCAATGATTTATCAACCAGCATACTTAAATCACGACGTACTTCAGGAAATTTAGGTGGTTCGGATATTTTAGGGAAGACATTTGCAGCAAGTCTGTTGCAAACATCAATATCTACATCAACATACCAGATAACACCATCTACATCATAACTTTTCAAAAAGGATTTCTTTACCTGACCAATAGTAGCAACGGTGTGCTTGCCAGATTTAAGAATCATAGCTTGCTCGAGTTGAGAATTATCGATCGGTTCCCAAATCATTTTACTTTGACTGGTTTTCGAAACAGAAATAATATTGTCAACAATGGCTTTCAAATAATATACAGAATATGGAATACTTTTTTGCTGCCAGTGTTCCGGAGTGCGGGAACCACTCACCAGCAATGCCAGGTGATTCGTTTCAACATAAGCAGTTTCATTCTTAAAATAGGTTTTACCATATTCGAAAATCCGAAGATCGGGGCGGCGGCGATTTTTATTATACCTTGCAATATCAAGCAACGGACTCAACATTTCCGGCCTCATGATATCAAGTTCCTGACTCAACGGATTTTTAATCTTCACCACACCCGGCAATTTTCCATCAGGGACGGAAGACCTTGTAAGTGAATTTGACATAACTTCCGTAAATCCATTGGCCACCAGATAAGAGGCAACAGTATTCCTGAATGCTTCTAGTTTAACAGTCACAGGAGGAGGTAAAGATGTATTTAACTTAGCAGGCATTGGTATATTATCATATCCAAAAATCCGCAGCACCTCTTCTACTACATCCGCTTCCCGGGTTACATCTACACGATAAGGAGGAATTCTTAACTGCATCATGCCATCTGTTTCCGACAGCACTTCAATATCGAGATTTCCTAATATTTGTTTCAACCGCTGTGGCGGGATGTTTACTCCGGTTAAGCGATAAAATCCTGCAGCAGAAAATTGCACTTCAGCCCACTTTACAGGATGTGGATACAAATCGATTATTTCAGATGAGCACTCACCTCCAGCAAGTTCCTGAATTAATAGTGCAGCTCTTTTTAGTGCATATAGAGTCATTTCAGGATCTGTTCCTCGTTCAAAACGGAAGGATGCATCCGTTTTTAATCCGTGATAACGCGAAGTTTTCCGAACTGAAACAGAATCGAAGCAAGCACTTTCCAGGAAAATTTCAGTGGTATCGTTAGAAACACCGGAATGTAATCCACCAAAAACACCGGCAATACACATAGGTCCGTTTGCATCACAAATCATGAGTTCGGTTCCCGACAACTTCCGTTCAACAGAATCGAGTGTTACGAATTTGGTGTCTTTTGGAAGTGACTGAACAATTACTTCGTTATTATTAATTCGACTTGCATCAAATGCATGTAACGGCTGACCGGTTTCAAACAAAACGAAATTCGTAATGTCAACTATAACATTGATTGGTTTCATGCCAATTGCTTTCAATCGATTTTGTAGCCATTCCGGTGATGGCTTCACTTTAACATTGCGAAGATGCAGTCCGGAATAACGAACCACAGCATCATGATTCAATGTCACATTCACCACCGGCTTAACAGCAGGAGTTATAAATTCCGCTATTGAAGGTGGCTGAACTTTTACAGTATCTGAGGATGAACGGGTATTTAATACGGCCTTAACATCACGGGCAACACCAATATGCGAAGCTGCATCAGCTCGGTTAGGCGTTAGTCCGATGCTTAAAATAAAATCGGATTCAATATTAAAATAAGAAGCTGCAGGAGCACCCACAACCACATCAACAGGAAGCACCATAATGCCATCATGAGAAGTGCCGATTCCAATTTCATCTTCGGCGCAAATCATTCCTTCGGATGCTTCTCCGCGAATCTTGGATTTTTTAATTTCAAAAGAATCTCCGGTTACCGGATAAAGTACCGCACCCGGAAGTGCAACAATTACTTTTTGGCCTGCAGCAACATTTGGCGCGCCGCAAACAATTTGTGCAATTTCATTTCCGGTATTGACTTTGGTGACAGTCAATCGGTCGGCATTAGGATGACGGCTGGTTTCCAAAACCTCACCAATCACCAAGCCCTTCAAACCGCCTTTAACGGATTCAAAAGGATCAACACTTTCCATTTCAAGTCCGCAGGCAGTTAATAAAACTGATAATTCATCGACAGAAACATCAGTGTTTAAATAGGATTTTAGCCAGTTATAAGAAATATTCATAAGTCAATCGTAAAACGCAAAGGTAGGAATTTGAAGGGGGTGGTCAAAATTACCTGCATTACTATATATAATTGTCTTACAAATAGATACAATACTTCTTCATTGGTATCCTTCCATCGATTCTTCAATTATGCGTATAACCTCGTCGGGATGTTGGTAAAGTGTTTGCTTTCTGAACCTAAGAATTTTGTATCCCAGTCCGGCCAGGAAATTATCCCTCTTAAATGCTTTTTCTGATGAGTGTTTCGATCTGTTTTCGATTTCAAGCACCAGTTTATGAACCGGATTTACGCACTCCAGTTTATATGGACCAATAAATACGTCTTCCAATTTAATAATTCCGGTAGTGACTGCCCTACTTTCAAGAATTGACTTAAGCTTTTCGATGTCTTTTTTTTGGTTTCGGTTAACATTATATTTTCCCATAAAAGTGTGTTTTAAAAGTGTAATAAGTACAAGCACCGAAATACAACTGTTTGTTTAATTTTTCCTGGATTTAAAAATTACGCCAAGAAGCAATTCATTCTTCCATTGCAAGCCGTAAGATGTTGCAGGATCGTATACCAACATCATCTCCCCTTTAAAATAAAGTTGTTTCCATATTTTATAAGTTACTTTAATGCTAAGTTCACCCTGAATTTCATTCCTGTTAAAGCCATTCACAAAAATCCTGCTATTCAAAGCAACATCACTTTCTTTTACCGGGGTGAAAAAATAATATCCCTGCATTGCGAAACCATAATCAACAGCAATAAATCCCCGTTTCAATTTAATTAAGGGATGTTCATCTTCAAAATTTTTACCAAATTCCGTCCTGATACGAACTGTGGCAACTGAAAAATTAAGAAAGCCGTTTGCAGGCAACTGAACACCTATTCCATAGCCGGCTTCCAGATCTGCAGGAAGTAAAAAGGTAGAATTCGATTTTTTATACAACTCCCCTGATTCGGGATCGGTGAAATAATCGAAACCGGTAAATAAAGCTGTGCTTCCCAATATAGACCAGGTATGATTTATCTGGTTACTTTGTTTCGACGAAATTAATTGAACTTCTAAACGGTCTGCTGCTTTTACCCAGACAGAATCGGGAAAACGGGTGAAAGAAGTTTCCTGCCTTACAGAAATCAACTGCTCTCCGGATTGCATTTTCTCCATTGAATAATATTCAGATGTAGCTCCCAATGAATAACTGCTCAATGCATTGCCCTTCCAGTTTTGCAAATGCAGGAATGAACCGGTAAATCCATATTGAAACCTGATGAACCTGGTTTCAGTTGTGTCGGATACTTCCGCAACCGCCAGATTTAAAAATGAAAATAACATGACTGAAAAAGTAAGATGATATCTTACCAAAAATATTAATTTCAAAAGTCAAAAATATTATTCCCGCCTGAGCGAAAAAAGTGAATTCTATTTCCCGAAGGCAGCTTTCTGTTCTACTGACCAGCATGCTGCGGGATCCATATCGATTAAAAATAATCTAGACCGTACATTTGCATTTTGTTGAAGCGTATCAATCCATACCGAAGCTTTTTGTTTCTGATATTTTTTGCCTAAATATTTCGCGAAAGTGATGAAAACATAAAAGTCGGTTGTGTCATCTTTCTGTATTTCTACCGGCCTGCATTCGAAATCGGTTAACAACCTTTCCATAGAATCCATCGGAAAGTTTGGTTCAAAATGATAAATAGTGGCTGTGTCCAGGTAACTTAGAAACAAATCGGCGGGACCACTGCAATTGGGTTTGGCGGGATCTTTATACGGGATGAAATTACCCTTCCGGTCAAAGACATAAACCTCGCCATCCGACAGTTGCTTCTTCGCAAAAAAATTGTCAGCATGTGCAACAAACAACGGTACATTTGGAAACTGCATTTCATTACAGAATTTTTCAATAGTGGATTTGCTCTCCACTTTAGGATTTTTTACTCCATATAATAACCTTACAACAGGATTACACGCTGTAAATAAAACCAATACAAGACAGTAGACAAAATATTTCATAGACTTAAATTTAATTTCCGGGAGGTAAAAATCACCTCCCGGAAATTGATTTACTTGATAGGTAAATAAACATAAATTACGCCATTGGCCTCACGAATTCTGTGCTGACCTGCACTGATAGTTTTAGTACCTGAAATTTCAAGGTTCTTTAATACATCAGCTGGAATGGCAAATTCATCTTCCATCTTAAAGGATCCGTTTCTCAGATACTTATCATATCCTTCACGGGAGATGCCCTGACTTTTGTTGATTTCAAGCACTAATGTATTTCGGCTTGATTCATCAACATAAATTTGTCCGGATGCATGATTCATAGTTTTGCCAATTCCAACAAGGGAAATTCTGCAAATTCCAAATCCATCACAATCACGACGGCGGGCAATAATAATTTCTACGGTAACTTTTACCCTTTTAGCATCGGAAACTGCTTCCGGAACTGGTTCATACGTTACTTCTGATTCCGCTGAAGCGGGAATTGAAAAACTCATTACTAAAATAGCTGCGAAAAAAAATCTTTGAATTGAAAATTTCATAAAAAAATGATTTAAAGTTTTTGAAAAAATAAATTGTGTGAACACATACGATGCTTGCGTAAGCCTGATCATTAGAGTTGCTTCAACTCAATGGTCTGATAGTTTGACTGAATTCTGGTGTACCTCCTTCTTCTGTGCTCCGTTCTTAGCCTGAAAAGACCTAAAAAAACGGATAAAAACCGTAAAGCGATTAAAAATAATTATTTGTTGATGCAAACATAGTTGATCAATTGGTGTTATATACATACCGCCCCGAAAACTTTTCAACATCAGCTTGTGAAAAGTCTGCTTTTGCACTACAACATATTCGAAATCGCCTAATTTTCAATACGTTGGCAAGTATTTCTTTAAAATTAAAGAATATATTTGTACCTTTAACCAAATACAAAATCACAATAACTCTAATGAAAATAAAAGGTCAGGTAAAATTTGTTGATCGCGATAAATCGAAGTTCTTTATGACTTTGAAAAAACGTGTCGATAACTACTTTACAGAAAATAATATTTCAAAACATGCTAATACTTCCATGGTAATAAAAACGATGGTTTTATTAGCAGCATATATAGTACCATTTCTAGTAATCATAATCGTTCAACCTTCTTTTCTGGTGATGAACTTATTATGGTTAGTGATGGGTTTTGGAATGGCAGGAATTGGAATGAGTATTATGCATGATGCCAATCACGGAGCTTATTCTTCCAACAATACGGTTAATTTTTGGTTAGGTCACACATTAAACTTAGCAGGAGGTTCTGTTACAAACTGGAAATTGCAACACAATATTTTGCATCATACCTATACCAATATTGCGTACATGGATGATGATATTGATGATAAGCTCGTTCTGCGATTTAACCCACACACAAAAGTAAAAAGTTATCAACGCTTACAGTTCATTTATGCTTTTCTGTTCTATGGCATCATGACCATTTATTGGGCTATTCTTAAAGACTTCGTGCAATTTAATCGTTATGCTAAAAATGGGGTAAATCCTTCTGATAAAAAAGAAAATCGCGTTTTTTTAATAAGGTTGATAATTGATAAAATACTCTACTTCTTTGTATCTATTGGCATTCCAATTATTGCCGGAATACCTGTCGCTTATGTATTAACCGGATTCCTGTTGATGCATTTCGCAGCAGGCATTATCCTGACTGTAGTCTTTCAACTTGCACATACAGTAGAAGGCACCACCCATCCATTACCAAATGAAGCAGGTGATATAGAAAACTGCTGGGCCATTCATCAGCTGAATACTACAGTAAATTTCTCCAAAGGAAATCCGTTCCTTACCTGGTACCTTGGTGGATTAAATTATCAGGTTGAGCACCACTTGTTTTCAAGAGTATGCCACATACATTACCCGGCTATTGCCCCTATCGTAAAGCAAACTGCTGAAGAATTCGGAATTCCCTATTTGGAAAATAAAACGTTTGGTATAGCCTTCCGTTCACACATGGCTACCTTAAAGCGGTTTGGAAAACTTCCTGATATTGATGAAGCTTTAGCTTAGAAGCTTATATAGAATATTAAATAATCTTTTTCTTCATGGTTTTCAGAATCGCTTCTGAAACCGAATGCACTTCTAGCTTCTTGTAGATGTTCTTAATGTGATGCCTTACCGTATCATGGGTGATATTTAATGCATCAGCAACCATCTTATAACTTTTGCCTTTGCAAAGCTGATCCAAGACTTCTTTTTCGCGATCAGTCAACTGAGCTGAAGCATCACCCGGAGCTTTAAATGAAGTTACAACCATTCGTGCAATCCTGCCACTCATAGGCGCTCCACCATCACGCACCTCTCTGATGGCATCCAGGATTTTTTCCGGAGAAGCATTTTTAGTAATATAACCACATGCACCGGCACATAAGGAATCAAAAACGGTATCATCATCCGCAAAAACGGTAAGCATGATCACATCCAGATTAGGCAATTTTGGCTTTAACTGCTTCAAGCATTCTATACCCGAAATACCCGGCAAATTGATATCCATTAACACCACATCAGGTTTCAATTCAGGAATTTTTTTGAGTGCAGTTTCGGCATCTCCGAAAGCACCGATACACTCGAACTCATCGCTATGTTCTTTTAAAACTATTTGCAAACCTTCACGCAAATCCACATTATCGTCTACTAAAGCTACTTTTATCATACTGCAGTTTTCAGGTTATCATTAAGTAAATCGAGTTCAGCCACAGTGCCATTACCCTCGGAATGAATATCAATTCTGGCATTTATCATGTTGGCACGGCGTTTCACATTGTTCAAGCCATGCCCTGTATTATGTCCGTTCATTTTAAATCCTGTTCCATTGTCTTTAAACCGGAAACGAACCAGTTGTTCTTCCCGTACCAATTCCAGATTTGTAGTAGTACTGTTGGCATGCTTCAGACTATTATGCATGACTTCCTTAAAAATCAGCAACACATGTCTCTTATGTGCAGGAGAAATTATTTGCTCCTTTAAATCTTCCGATACATCTCCCGCTTCAAACAACACTCCGGTATTATCAAATAATTCCAATCCAAATTCCCGGATCTGACTGTACAAATCATACACCGAATCTTTATCAGGATCCATAGCCCACAACATATCTTTCATAGTATGATACAAAGTTCCGGAAGCTTCAATAATCCTATCAAGATGCGGTCTGAGATCAGCCTGCTCGGGACCAATTTTTTTCTTCAGGATTTCTGCAAACCAGGAAATAATGGTAAGCTTATGTCCTAGCTCATCATGGAAGTCGGCTGCTGTTGCTCTTCGTATTTTTTCTACTTCCCGAACCTGCTCCAGCTTCATACTCAACCGATATTTATGCAATCCCCATAATATTCCTGCAATAAATGCCGCTATCATCAGATAAAACCAAATGGTTTTATAAAAAGGAGGCTTTACATTGATGATGAACATATCACCTTCCGTATTGTAGCTGCCATCACTGTTAGATGCTTTAACTCTGAAAATATACTTTCCGGGAGGCAGTTGTGAGAAATTTACACGTGTAGAATTTCCGGCGTAAGTCCAATCACTTTGAAAACCTTCTAATTTATAAGCATACTGATTTTTCTGCGGATCTACATAATGTAATCCTATAAAATTAACGGTGAAAGAATTATCCTTGTATTTCAAATCAATCATCTTCGATTCCTGGTAATCATCTAATTTTACCAGTTGATTTCCATTTAGCTGAATGCTGGTGATGAGAACCGAAGGCGGCGACTGATCTCTGATAATTTGTCGGGGATAAAAAGAAGTATATCCATCAATTCCACCAAAATAAAGTTCACCATCCGTAGCTTTGAAAGCTGCATAGCTGTTAAATTCATTGCTTTGAAGCCCATCATGAATATCATAAGTGGCGATCGCAAAACCACGGGTGGCAAATTCGGTCAATCCATTATTGGTACTGATCCACAAATGTCCCGTTAAGGAATCATTCAAAATTGCATAAATTACATTATTCTTTAAACCGTTTCTCGTAGAATAATTGGCAAATTTCCGCTTTCCATTTTCATTCACAATCCGGGTTAATCCATTCATGGTACCTACCCAGATATTATGATCGCTGTCTTCGGTAATACAAAGTATATTTTGGTTTCTCAGACTGGTTGTATCCGATTGATGATGGTAAAAAGTTTGTGGTTTATCGAAATCCGGTTGCTCCCGCCCTTTCATTTCATACAATTCTAAACCAGATGATGTTCCAACCCAATGATTACCGTAATAATCGATGTAATGGCATGAATAATAAAAGCCCTGATCTTTAATACGTGCAGGATCATCCTGAGTTATTAAAGGTTTGAAAATACCGGCTACCGGATCCAGTTTTAAAATGCTGTACCGGCGAATGGCATAAATAGCACCGTCTGTTCCGGCAGAAAGTGTTCGTATAAAATTGAGTTCAGTATCACTCTCTATCCTGACTTCTTTAGTCAAAATTTTATCGTTTTTGACTTCACTTTGAAAAATTTTGTTCGAAGACCCAAAATATAATTTATTGCTTTCATCTTTCACCAAACCACTGATATAATCCCCATCCAATCCATCTTTCGTGATTGAGGTTGGCAACACAGTTTGATAGGAATTATCACGTTTATTAAAACACAGCAAACCTTTATTAGTACCTAACCATACCCGGTCATCATCGGTTTTGACTAATGCCGAAACAAATGATGTGTTCAGTGGCGACGAAACCATACGGTTGGTACTGAAATTTTTTGTGACAGGAATAAGTCTTACTGCACCTCCTGTATTAAAACCGCACCAAATAATACCTCGTGTGATGCGATCTTCCCAAAAAGAAATGGCAGTACCCTTCGAAAGAACACCCAATGGTGTTTCAGTTTTTACCTCTTCAAATTTCAGCGGACTTTCCGGAGCTTTTAAAATAGAAGATTCTCTGACAACCTGCACTCCATGATCGTTATATCCAATCCACATATCGCCATTAGTGCCACATAAAAGTGATTTAATGTGATCGGCAACCATATTTTGCTGATTGACACTGCTCCGTTTTACAGAGCGGATATTTTCACCCGGATAACTGATGATATCGATACCGGACCGGGTTCCAACCCATACATCACCGGTCTTATCAACTGCAATTGCCTGAATTACGAAATCCGATAACCTGTTGTTTTTTTTACTGTACCACACCACTACCGGATTCGTGTTATTCGTTCTGTTAATTGAAAGTTTAAATAATCCGGCATATGTTCCTACCCACAATTGCTTATTCCGATCACCAGTAATGATGCTTATAAATTTGTGATCAATGGTATCTCCCGGATTTGTCTGCAATGCAATTTTCTCAAATGAAAAAGTCGATTTTTTTTCTGCAACCGTTTCATTCACCCGATACAAACCCTTACCTGTGCCTATCCAAATGGTTCCGTTAATGTCTTCGTATAAAGATGTAATGATATTGCTTGAAAATTGCTTTTGTCCGTTTCCCGCCTGAAAATGCAAAAAACCTTCTGATGATGGTTGAAATAAATTCAATCCATTATTTGCTGTTCCTGCCCAGATTCTTCCTTTGGAATCTTTCAGCAATACAGCGGTATTATTGGATGATATGGAATTTGTATCAAAGGGCTCATCCCGGTATACGGTAAAAGTGGTTCCATCATATTTATTCAAACCATCCTGTGTGGCCATCCAGATAAATCCATTATCATCCTGAATGATGTCATAAACAGAACTCTGCGACAATCCATCAGCAAGCGACATGGATACTGCCTTATAATGCTGACCTTTTGATTGGAATGAAGATGTGCAAAGCATCCCCGTAAGGAAAACCTGCAATAACAAAATATGATATTTCATGATGTAACAAATTTACGAAAAAGCAGCCTATAGCGGTCTTCACATATTAATGTGACGGAAATGAACATAATATGTTAAATATCAATTGCTTGTGATGTGTCAGGAAATTCTGCTCCAATCATTTTTACCGGCTTTCCTCGCATCCAGCTGTCGGCGAAGGATTTCATTGGTTGAATCCTGTAAATGTGGATCCCTGTCGAGTAGCGAAATAGCAGCAGCTCTTGCAAGCTCTAGTATGGCTCCATCTTTTGTAAGATCTGCAATTTTCAAATCTATCATACCCGATTGTCTCGTTCCGGCAATATCACCCGGACCCCGAAGTTTCATATCGACATCGGCAATTTCAAAACCATCATTGGTGCGCACCATTGTTTGCATTCTCAATTTAGCTTCCGCAGAAAGTTTATTTCCGGTCATTAATATGCAATAGGATTGTTCGGCACCACGGCCAACCCTTCCACGCAATTGGTGCAATTGTGACAAACCAAATCGTTCTGCACTTTCAATTATCATAACGGAAGCATTCGGTACATTCACACCAACTTCAATTACTGTTGTGGCTACCATGATATGCGTAAATCCCCGTGCAAATTTTTGCATTTCCTCATCTTTATCTTTGGCAGGAAGTTTTCCATGCACAATACTTACCCTGTAATCGGGCAAAGGGAAATCGCGGCAAATTGCATCGTAACCGGAAACAAGATTCATCAGATCCAGCTTTTCCGACTCTTCTATGAGCGGATAAACAATATAAATTTGTCGCCCTTTAGCAATTTGCTCCTTCATAAAACCAATCAACCGCAAACGCGCCGACTCAAACCTATGACTTGTTTGAATTGGTTTTCTTCCGGGAGGCAACTCATCGATTACGCTGATATCTAAATCACCGAAAATAGTCATTGCCAGCGTTCGTGGAATTGGTGTAGCGGTCATTACTAAAATATGAGGCCACACATCATCTTTACTCCATAAACGTGCCCGTTGTTCCACTCCGAAACGGTGTTGCTCATCGATGACTACTAATCCCAATGAAGAAAATTTCACGCGGTCTTCTATCAGCGCATGTGTGCCGATAATAAAATGTAATGTACCATCAGCAAGTTCTGCCAACAACCGCTCTCGTTCTTTCTTTTTTGTTGAGCCGGTGAGTAATGCAATGGTAATAGAAGTGCCGCTAAGTAATTCCGATAAACTATTAAAATGTTGCTGCGCAAGAATTTCCGTTGGAGCCATTAAACAGGCCTGATAGCCATTGTCGAGTACCATGATCATACTCATCAATGCAACCAGCGTTTTTCCGCTTCCCACATCACCCTGCAGCAACCGGTTCATTTGCTTTCCCGATCCCATGTCGGTACGAATTTCCTTCAATACTTTTTTTTGTGCTCCGGTCAGCTGAAAAGGTAAATGATGATTATAAAAATTATTAAAATGATCTCCGATTTGTGTGACTACTTTTCCTTTTACTTTTTCGGTTTTGATTAATTTTCGATTCAGCAAATCGAGTTGAATGAAAAAGAGCTCTTCAAACTTTAGGCGAAACTGTGCTTTCTTCAGCATGTCGCCATCAGCAGGAAAATGAATATTCACCAATGCCTCCCTTAGCGATAACATCTTAAAAGGAGAAATCACAGAATCGGGAAGTGACTCCGGTAGATACAGTGGCAACTGTTGAATAAGTGTCTTCTGTAACCTGAGAATTCCTTTACTGTCGAGGCCACGAGCGCGTGCTTTCTCAGTGGTATTGTAAAAAGGCTGCGTATTAAATCCCTGCTGCTGTTGCGTGTCAGAATACAACTCAATTTCAGGATGTACGAAATTAATTTTCCCATTGAAAATGGATGGTTTGCCAAAAATCACATATTCGACACCGGTTCGAAGCATTTCTTTAACCCAGGTGATACCCTGAAACCATACCAGTTCCACAATTCCTGTTTCGTCTCTTAAACTTGCAACTAAACGTGTAGTTCGTTTTTCTCCAAACGATTGAAACGCCGTAATGCGACCATGTACCTGTACCCAGGTAGTATCATCAGTTACTTCTTTAACTTTATAAAATCGGGAGCGGTCGACATACCGGAAGGGAAAATGAAAAAGCAGGTTTCCAAAAGTTGCAATTTGCAATTCCTTGCGAAGAATATCGGCCCGGGGTGGTCCAACACCTTTGAGGTATTCAATTGACTTATCGAAAAAAGGGTGCATGGGAGCAAATGTAACAAGAATTCAATTCAAATTCTTAGAAGAAAATAAGTAGGTAATTTCAACAACAATTTTCAGAAGTGGTCATAAAAAAACCCGCCGAAGCGGGTTCTTTTAATGTTAACGTTGCATAATTTATTCCGCCGAACAAATATAGTACTACATTTTTTTAACATTAACTGCATTCGGGCCTTTTTTACCATCCTGCATTTCAAATGAAACCAAATCATTCTCACGGATCTTGTCTACCAGACCGGAGACATGCACGAAGATTTCCTGTTTTGAATCGTCATCAACGATGAAACCAAAACCCTTAGATTCATTGAAAAATTTTACCTTTCCTGTTTTCATTGTGTAATCAGTTAATTTTGTGAATAATGAGCCAAAAATAGAATATTTTATTTACAAATTACAAACCCTTTAATAATTCGCATTAACATGTCTGATTCATTTGAAATTCAAGGCTATATAATTGATATTCAAAATAGTACAATATTTCCTGGAGCTGTTCTGGTTGAAAAAGGGATCATTAAATCGATCCAAAAGATGACAAATGTACCCTCGAGGTATATTTTACCGGGACTGGTAGATTCCCATATTCACATTGAAAGTTCCATGTTAACCCCGTACGAATTTGCCCGAAAGGCGCTTGTACATGGTACTGTGGCAACGGTAAGTGACCCTCACGAAATTGCAAATGTTTGTGGTATGGAAGGTATTTACTACATGCTGAAAAATGCTGCCGATGCCAAACTAAAAATTAATTTCGGAGCACCATCCTGTGTGCCTGCCACAACTTTTGAAACTGCAGGCGCTACCATAACTCCTGAAAATATTCAGGAACTTTTAGCTCGAGATGATGTGCGTTATCTCACCGAAATGATGAATTATCCGGGAGTACTTTTCAATGATCCTGTGGTGATGGAAAAAATTCGCATTGCAAAATCATTTAATAAACCTGTAGATGGACATGCACCCGGTTTAATGGGCGATGATGCCATAAAATATATCGAAGCAGGCATTACCACCGATCATGAATGCTTTACGAAAGAAGAAGCGCTTCACAAATTAAAGCATGGCATGAAAATATTGATTCGCGAAGGCTCAGCTGCCCGCAATTTTGAAGCACTACACGAATTAATTTCAGAATACCCGCACATGACCATGCTATGTAGTGATGACAAACATCCCGATGAACTCATAACCGGCCATCTGAATGTGATTGTCAAACGCGCACTCGCAAAAGGACATAATTTGTTTGATGTTTTAAGAGTTGCCTGTATTAATCCGGTGAAGCATTACAACCTTCCTGTTGGTCTGTTGCAACCTAATGATCCCGCTGATTTTATTGTTATCGACAACCCTGAAAATTTCAATATTCTGGAAACATACATCAATGGTGAAAAAGTTGCTGAAAACGGACATTGCATGTTGCCACCCAAAACACATGAGGTGATTAATAACTTTAGTTGCGATTCATTGACTGCTGAAGATTTCAACTATCCTTCAAATTCTGATACCATACCGGTTATAGAAGCAATCGACGGACAACTTATCACTAACAAAATAATGGCACCGGCAAAAATTAAAAATGGTTTCGCTGTTGCGGATGCTGAAAATGATATTTTGAAATTGGTTGTTGTAAACAGATATAATGCGAGCAAACCTGCAGTTTCGTTTATCAAAAATTTTAAAATCAAAAACGGTGCAATTGCATCAACGGTGGCACACGACTCGCATAACATTATCGCAGTTGGTACCGATGATGAATCCATTGCCAAAGCGGTAAATCTACTCATACAAAACCGGGGTGGACTAAGTGCAGTCGATAAAAATAGCGCAATGGTGTTACCTTTACCAATTGCAGGATTAATGAGTCCGCTTAGCTGCGATGAAATTGGCGAAAGCTACAGCGCAATAGATAAAAAAGTTAAAAGCATGGGATGCAATCTCCGTGCACCATTCATGACACTATCCTTTATGGCATTGTTGGTAATTCCGAAACTGAAACTCAGTGATAAAGGGCTGTTTGATGGTGAGAGGTTTGAGTTTGTAAATTTAAACAAGTGACAAGTGACAAGTGGCAAGTGACAAGTGGCAAGTGAGAAGTGACGAGCGCCGCCCAAAGCGTAGTCGAGGGGTGCTAATGCGTTGCCCTGAGCGCAGCCGAAGGGTGCTGGTGATGCAATATATGAAGCTGCAGCCATGCTTGGAAAAGAAATCCATCCAACAGTTACATCATCACGATTGGCAGCTACTAACATTGAACAGGTTCCTGCAAATTTGGTTGAACAAAACTCCATATCTGTTGCACCTAACCCAGCCTCACAAAACATTGTTATTGATTGCAGTTGTGAGGAATTAGTAAAAGTGGAAATTTATGATAGTCGGAATGCTTTAGTTCAAATTGAAACTCAAAGTCTGAAAGGACAATTAATTAGTATTAATCTAGAGCCTGGAATTTATCGAATATTAGCATATGACCAACTGGGCAATCATTATTTTGGTAAATTCGCTGTAATAAAATAATTATGCGTCATTCGAAACAAATAATTTCTTTACTGGTATTATTTTTAATCCCTGTTCTTACTTCAGCCCAAAACCGTGGCAATGTGTGGTGTTTTGGACACGAAGCTGCTATTAATTTTAATAGTGGTTTTCCTGTTGCAGATTCATCTTCTGTCATTAGTCGTGGAAGCTGCGCAAGCATTTGTGATACATTGGGAATGCTATTATTTTATGTTAGTAATGATACTGTCTCCGTTACAACAACTCAGATAAATGGCGGGAAAGTATATGGGAAGAATCATCAGTTAATGTTAGGGGGAGATTCTATAAATTCTCAAGGTTGGTATTACGAGCTGGTTATTATTCCCGTACCAAATTCAAATGATCTTTATTATGTTTTTTCAATTGGCGTTACAGCATTTTATGGAATTTATTATTCAATCATCGACATGAGCCTAAACGGAGGAATGGGTGAGGTGATTCAGAAAAATGTTCAGTTGCAGAATTTTAAATGTTCCGATGGATTAACAGCAATTAAACATGGTAATGGTAGAGACTGGTGGGTGTTTTTTAGGAGATGGGATTCACCGAATAACACATATTACAAGTACCTTATTACACCAACTGGAATTTCAAATGTGATGATGCAATCAATAGGATCATCTACCTCAAACGGTTTCGCAAGGATGAAGTTTTCTTGTTCCGGTGACAAAATGATGTTCATGACTCTTACTGGCTTATTGGAATATTATGACTTTGATCGATGTACCGGATTATTGGCCAATCCACAAACAATTTTTCCTGAACAATCAAATCCAATCAATGGCTTTTTCTGGAGCAGTCAGTTTTCACCATCTGGCAATCTATTTTATACAACTTTGATTTCTTTGCCTGGTGTGACAGACAGCTGCTTTTTGATTCAGTATAACCTAAATGCTCCTAATATAGCTATGGGTGCAGATACTTTAGCAATAGGCTCATTGATTAATAATATGAGTCATTTAAAACTTGGCCCCGATAATAAAATATACATGAGTAGTGTGTATAACAATTTACAAACTATATCTTATCCTTATCCTGATACAGTTTATTCAATTTACAATTCTTATTTAGGTGTTATTAATTCTCCTGATAGCTTAGGTACTGCGTGTGACTTTCAACCCTACTCATTTTATTTAGGCGGTAAACGCACCTATTACGGCCTTCCCAACAACCCCGACTACAACTTACCCGCACTAGTGGGCAGTCCGTGTGATACGTTGGTATCGCAAAATGAGTTGGCAGGGGCAGCGGCCGTAGGCAGTCTTCATGTTTACTACCACCCGGCATGGGAAAAAGCATTTATAAATGCCTCTAATTTGAAAGGTAAAATCGGCATGTTGTTAGTATATGATATGCAAGGGAAAGTCGTTCATTCGGAGCCGCTGCGGATACAGAATGGGTATTATACGAGGGATTTGTCGATGGCGGGATTTTCCAATGGGATGTACCTGGTTGTTTTGGCGACTGAAAAAGAGAGATTAACCAAGAAGTTGATGGTGGAGTAGCCTCTTCGCCATTTTTTTGTATTTTAGCCTGATGAATTTAATTCGACCTCTTTTTCTAATTCTTGCCTGTAGCATCATTGCCTACGGTGTAAATGCGCAAAAACGAGGTAACGTTTGGTGTTTTGGACATGAAGCAGCCATTAACTTTAATAGTGGGTTTCCTGTTGCAGATTCATCTTCTGTGATCAGTCGTGGAAGCTGCGCAAGCATTTGTGACACATCTGGAGAATTACTTTTTTACACTGCATATGATACTATTGTATATATATCAGGATCTGACCCGGTTAGGGTATATAGTTCTGGTCATCAAGTAATGTCAAACGGAGATTCAATAAAAGGTGGCGGATGGTACAATGAACTCGTGATTATACCTGATCCAGGTGTTGCTAACAAATATTATCTCTTTAATATAGGAGTTACCTTTGATTTAGGAATTTATTATTCCGTAGTTGACATGAGCCTAAACTGGGGATTGGGTGAAGTAACACAGAAAAATGTTCAGTTGCAGAATTTTAAATGTTCCGATGGATTAACCGCAATTAAACATGGTAATGGGAGAGACTGGTGGGTATTTTTCAGGAGGTGGGATTCGCCGAATAACACTTATTACAAGTACCTGATTACACCAACTGGCATATCAAATGTAATGATGCAGAATATAGGATCATCCACATCAAACGGCTTCGCAAGAATGGAATTTTCTAAAAATGGAGATAAAATGATGCTATGCACTGTAGAGGGGTTGATGGAATTTTATGACTTTGACAGATGCAGTGGTTTGTTAGATAACCCTCAAACTATTTTTCCAGAACAGACAGCACCCTTCACAAGATTATTTTGGAGTGGACAGTTTTCACCCTCAGGTAATTTATTTTATACTGTTATTGCTGCCATACCTGGTTTTTCAGATAGTTGTTATTTGGTTCAGTATAATCTTGACTCACCCAACATTGCGTTAAGTGCCGATACCATATTTGTTGGCACATTAACAAATAGCGTGGGTGCAATAAAGCTTGGACCTGATGATAAAATTTACCTAACTGGGACATATAATAATTTTGTAACTTCATCATACCCTTATCCAGATACTGTTTATACAATTTACAATTCTTATTTAGGTGTTATTAATTCTCCTGATAGCATAGGTATAGCTTGTGATTTTCAGCCGTACTCATTTTATTTGGGCGGCAAACGAACCTATTACGGCCTCCCCAACAATCCCGATTACGACTTACCTGCATTGGCTGGCAGTCCGTGTGACACGTTGGTATCGCAAAATGAGTTGGCAGGGGCAGCGGCCGTAGGCAGTCTTCATGTTTTCTACCACTCGGAGTGGAATAAAGCTTTCATCAATGCTTCTAACCTGAAAGGCAAAACCGGCAAGTTGTTGGTGTATGATATGCAAGGGAAAGTTGTTCATTCGGAGCCTTTGCTGATACAGAATGGGTACTATACCAGAGATTTGTCTATGATCGGTAGGGCTGATGGCATGTATATGGTGGTGGTGGAGACGGAACAGGAGCGGTTGGTGAAGAAGGTTTTAATTGATTGATTGATGCTTGCCCAGAGCGTAGTCGAGGGGTGCTGGTGTGCTGATTTGCTAATTGTTGTTCCTCAGAAAAAAAGATGTGACTGCACATGATTTGGTGATTTGATAATTCGGCTATTTGGTGATGGTTATTTCTTAGTAGAAAAATGTGACTGCACTTTGTTAAAAGCGCTGCCCTGAGCGCAGCCGAACGGGCGCTGCCCTGAGCGAAGTCGATGGGTTGTAAGTTGTAAGTTGCAGGTTAAAGTTGGGGGCTTTGGGCTGTTTAAGATTTCGTTATTCACTGATGATTTATTTTGGAGCCGATAAAGTTGGTGTATCTAAATTCTCAAGATGATTTTATTGAGTAGTGAGTAACAAGAATTGAAAAATGAATAATGATATGCAGCAAAAAAATCCCTTAATTTTTAATCCTTAATCCTTAATCCTATTGAATAGTGAGTAACAAGAATTGAATAGTGAATAATGACATGCAGCATAAAAAATCCCTTAATTCTTAATCCTTAATTCTTAATTGAAACCTCTCCCTCTCCAGCCCGAAATATTCCACGGAGGAATGGACAGAATCGGAATGAGAAGCAGAATGAGAACTG
>CAUJFJ010000193.1 GCA_963169675.1 Bacteroidota bacterium | reverse complement strand
TGACAGTTTGTCAGCCAATTACCTCTTTAAAGCAGGTGACCTGGCTTCCAAAATCAATAATACGGAACTCGCGATAGAAACTTTCAGTAAACTGATCAGCAACTATCCCAAGTCACCGGATGCTCCCGTAGCATTGTTTTTGCAAGGTTTTATCTATGAAAATCAGGATGGAAATCCTGCCAAAGCAAAACCATATTACGAAGCTTTTCTGAAACAATATCCCGATCATCCTTTAAGTGGCGATGCATCCTTTTCTCTGGAACACCTCGGTAAAACACCGGAAGAACTGATCCGTGAATTTGAACAAAATGCCACTGCCGTCGATAGCGCAATTATTTCTGCTGCTCAGTAATAACCTGTTTGAATATGGAAAAAAAACGAGCTACCCGAAAAGATAAGTTTACCGTTGAACCTAAAAAATCAAAAGAGGCTTCTCTTGAAAAGAGTAAATCAACCGGATTCTTAGGTGGGATTATAATAGCTGTGCTGGGATTTATTCTCTATTCAAATACCCTGAATCACGGTTATACGCTCGACGATTATTCCGTAATTCTCGAAAACAGAGTCACCAAACAGGGTATCGCTGCAATTCCTGAAATTTTTAAAACAAGCTATCGTTATGGCTATCATTTTACATCCGATGACTTATATCGTCCGGTGGTAAAAGCCATGTTCGCTGCCGAATGGGACCTGGGTAAGCAAAGTCCAAAAGCAGGGCACTGGATGAATGTGTTGTTTTATGCTTTAACAGGATGGATGTTGTATTTTTCCTTGTTAAGAATCTCCAAAGGAAATGTGTTGTTTGCTTTTATCAGTGCGGCTCTTTTTATAGCTCATCCGGTGCACACCGAAGTAGTTGCCAGCATTAAAAGCCGCGATGAAATTCTGGCTTTCCTATTCAGCATTTGGGCACTCGAAAGATATATCACTTCCTTAAGAAATAAAAAAACATCGACACTTCTCACCGCTGCAGCATTATACCTGATTGCAATGCTTTCAAAAGAATCTGCAATCACTTTCCTCGCTGTTTTTCCGCTCACTGCATGGTTCTTCACCGACGAAAAACCAGTTTACAGCCTTAAGAAACTAATACCAGTTGCATCGGCTGCATTTTTATTCCTGATCATTCGTGCTGCAGTACTTTCAGGCGCCACAACCGATAGTGTAAGTGTAGCTGACAACTTACTGATGGCCGCTAAAGATCCCGTCACACGCTTTTGTACCGCCGTCCTTATTCTTGGTCTGTATCTTAAATTACTGGTATTCCCACATCCGCTGGTATTCGATTATTCCTTTAATCAGATCCCATTAGTTAATGCCGCTGACCCATATTTCATAGCAGCAGCTCTGGTACATTTAAGCCTGCTGGTGTTTGCACTTAAGACACTCAAAAACAAAAACCTCTTTTCATATTCCATTTTATATTACTTCATCACCATTTCCATCTTCTCCAATATTTTTATAACTATCGGATCATCTATGGGAGAAAGATTTTTATATGCTCCATCACTTGGTTTTTGCATGGCAGTTGCACTTGGTATTTCAAAACTTGCAAGCTCCGTTGAAAAACCTGCGGAAGCATCAATGCAACCCCTTTTGCAACCCAAATTGTTAATTCCATTATCGCTGCTGGTGGTTGCTTATTCCTTTAAAACCTTTGCTCAAAACCCGGTTTGGAAAAACAATTATACACTCTATTCAGACGGAGTTAAAAATTCTCCAAACAGTACCCGTACCCATTATTATCTGGGAAATTATCTGGTGAAACCCGAAGTTTGGGAAGGTAAAAGCAATGAAGTGCGTGATTCTATACTATATAAGGGAATTGGTTCCTTAAAGAAATCCATTGAAATCTATCCCTATTTTGCCGATGCATTTACTCAAATGGGCGTTGCCTATTATAAGATGAATAAGCTTGACAGTGCTATGATTTGTTATCAGGGTGCACTAAAACTTAACCCAGGCTATGCCACAATTCATAATAACATAGGTACAGTTTATTTCTCAACGGGAAATTATCCGGAAGCACTGAAAGCATTTCTGAAAGCCACACAACAAGACCCAAGGTATGCCGAAGCCCATGCAAATGCCGGCAGTGCCTATGGAATGATGCAGCAATATGACAATGCTTTATCGAGTTTATTTCAAGCTATAAAATGGGATCCTAATTATGCTCAGGCTTACTTTTTCATTGGAATTACTTACCAGTTTAAAGGCGACAAAGCGAATTCCGATGCCTATCTTGCCAAAGCGTACAAACTCGATCCTTCCTTAAAGAAAAACTGATTATTGGAGTTCTCTGGAAAGTATTTTTTCAAGCTCTTCGGCTGTTAAATTAGCTCTTAACTCACCATCACGAGCAACAGCTATGCCTCCGGTTTCTTCTGATACCACAATGGCCAAAGCATCACTTTGCTCAGAAATTCCAAGTGCCGCACGATGACGCATTCCATAATGAGCAGGCAATTCGGCATTGTCAGTAACCGGCAACACACAACGCGCAGCCTTAATCTTGTTTCCGGTAATAATAATAGCTCCATCGTGCATGGGACTATTTTTAAAGAAAATGCTCTCGATTAAACGTTTTGAAACTTCCGCATCCATGATGTCTCCGGTTGTTGCATAGAATTTCAAATCTGAATTTCGGGCCACAACTATCAATGCACCGGTGCGGTTCTTAGCCATGTTGGTACAGGCCTTTACTATGGGAGTGATATTCGTTGCGGAAGCCTTTTGAAATTGAAAATTCCATTTGAATAAATTCCGGGCAAAGGTGTTTTTTGCTAAAAAACTATTGGCACCAAGAAGGATCAGGAACCGCCGGACTTCCTGCTGAAAAACGATGATCAAAGCTATTACGCCAACCCCTATAAACTGCCCTAATAATGCACCCAAAAGCTGCATATCAAGGACCTTAACACA
>CAUJFJ010000192.1 GCA_963169675.1 Bacteroidota bacterium | reverse complement strand
AACGAAAGAAGATGATTGGTACATTAGTAATATCATCACTGAAGATGGTTTGGTTGCTGATGCACTAATTAAAAAGGGTCTTAATGTTACCAGAACCAACTGGGATAATCCCGACTTCGACTGGTCGTCAACCCGATTTGCAATGTTTCGTACTACATGGGATTATTTCGACAGGTTTGCGGAATTTGATGCATGGATGACTAAAGCATCTCAACAAACAACTTTTATTAATCCTTTGCCACTGATACGATGGAATATCGATAAGCATTATCTGGCTGATTTGGAAATTAAAGGAATAAAAATACCTCCTACTATTTTTATAGAAACCGGAAGTGAAACCACTTTGCAGGAACTCATTAAAAACGAAAACTGGACGAAGTATATTTTAAAACCGGCAATAAGTGGTGCCGCACGGCATACATATCTTTTTGATAAATCTAATGCAGTGGAATTGGAATCGATTTTTAGAGAGCTTATTAGTAAAGAATCAATGCTGTTACAGGAATATCAACATCAGATAACAGAAAAGGGAGAAGTAGCATTGATGTTAATGGGCGGAAAGTTCACGCACGCAGTTTTAAAGAAAGCAAAAGCCGGCGACTTTCGGGTGCAGGATGACTTTGGTGGTACACTTCATGAATTTAATCCGGATAAGAGCATGATTGAATTTGCGGAGAAAATTGTGAGTTGTTGCCCCATTCCTCCGGCTTATGCACGGGTTGATTTAATATGGTCGAATAGCGATGACCTTTGTCTTTCAGAGCTCGAGTTAATTGAACCGGAGCTTTGGTTTAGGAAGCATCCGGCTGCAGCCGATGTGCTTGCCGACACGATTATGAAGATGATCAAATAAATTTAGGATTAAATCCTGCATCTTAATTTTCAAATGCTTTTCTTTGAGTAGATTTTCTTCAAATTTATGTCAGATTCTCTTGTCGTTCAAACAGAACGGATTTCACTCAGTAAATTCTCAGATGAAGATGCGCCATTTATCATCCAGCTCCTGAATTCAAAAGGTTGGCTCGATTTTATTGGAAACCGAAACGTGAGAACTACAGAAGATGCCTTGAATTACCTCAATAAGAGTATTTATTCAGGCTATACCGATAATGGATACGGCTTATGGAAAGTAACGCTGAATGACGGCGGTGAACCAATTGGAATGTGCGGTTTATTAAAACGTTCCGATTTGCCTTCCAGCGATATTGGTTTCGCATTTTTACCTGAATATATTGGCCAGGGATTTGGACAGGAAGCATCTAAAGCCGTTTTGCAAATTGCTGCAGAAAAATTTAAGCTGGACGAAGTGTTGGCTATTACCGATCCCGCAAATACAAAATCTATCGGCTTACTTATAAAAAGCGGGTTTGGCTTCAGTAAATCTGTTTCCATGCATGAAGGTAAAGAAACCTTATTGCTGTTTTCAAATAGAGCTACTCAAACGGAGGAAGCAAAAATTGATTTAGTTACAGCCAGATTTTATGCTGTATTTGATAATAGAAATAATAAGGGACCGCATCTGGATTTATTACGCGATCTATGTAGTGAATTCGTTTCCGTGTGTAAATATGCATCCAACACAACAGAATGTTTTACATTGGATTCCTTCATCCCGCCAAGGGAAAAAATACTTACGGATGGCACGTTAAATGAATTTACGGAGATAGAACTTTCAAGTAGACTGCAAATAGAAAACAACCTGGCATTCAGAATTTCCTATTATAGTAAGTCTGGTATACTAAATGGCCGAAGGTTTGAAACTAAAGGGACTAAGTTTTTAAGTTTTGTAAAAACAAATGGCCAGTGGGAAATTGTTTCCATTTTATGGGAAGATGATGAGCAATAAAAGGAAATTGATTGTGCCCGGATTAACTACAAAGTTTGACATGACATTTCATGTGGGCAAAAGTCCGGATGATGTTTTCAATTACATTTCACAACCTGACTTATTTGTTTCAATTCATCCGGTTATTTACAAAATTCAGGAACTTGAAATGGGCAGCTGGAAAATATTTGAAAAACTCCATTTCGGTGGTATCCCGTTTTCATTTAGTTATCCTGCCTCCATGCAATGTGATTCTGTTACCAGAGAAATTACTATGAAAGCAGTTGTTATGAATGTTGTTGCAATTAATCTGCTATTCCAAATTCAGAAAGAGGTTGATGCCACGAAGGTTTTTGAAGCAGTAACAATTTCCAGTTTGTTACCAGTGCATCCTTTTGTGAAGAGCGTTTTCCTTAAACAACATCAGGTTCTTTTTAATAAGCTGAAGTAAAGCAAAAGTTATTGTATCGTCAATTTCCTATCCCAACCGTTCATGTAAGTATATGGAATACAATAATATAAGACTTTTTTCGATGGCCTTTTAACCTTTAGAGAATTCATCTGTGTTTGATGTAGTATCAAACCGTTGCCTGTTGCGAAAATTTTCCTTAACTTTACTGATGAGTAGTTTAATATTTTTTGATGCAAGCCTTGGGTCTTTTCCTGAATGAAAGGGTTTCCGAAAAATTTGCTTCCTAAAGTTGAAATTATGTTTTAATCTGCCCGATGAAATCTTTGCAATGGCTGTTTCCCTGTATTAGTGTTAAGTGGTTCGCAATGTTTTTAATTGTGAGCGCGTTTTTTTTGTCATCATCTTCATTTGGTCAGAATCAGGCTATTGACTTTAATGGTACAACTGATTACATCTCATTTGGAAATGATACGAACCTGAGATTGAAAAAATTCACAGTTGAATGCTGGTTTAAAATCACTGGACCGGGTATTCCGGTAACCACCGGTGGAAATGGTACTTATGCTATTCCGCTGATAACTAAAGGGCGAAGTGAGTCGGAAAATAATAATCGCGATATTAATTATTTTATTGGAATTGATTCAACAACTAATGTACTCGTTACAGATTTTGAAGAGGGTTCTGAAGAAATTAATTCCGGACTAAATCATCCCTATTATGGAACTACAATTTTGCAAAACAATACATGGTATCATGTTGCAATGACATTTGATGGTAATCAGATGTCGCTTTATTTAAATGGCCAGCTTGAATATACAAATGGATTTGGTGTAGGAACACAATATGAAAGTATTCAGTATAACGGAATAGCGTCGGGATTGAACTCTTTTGGTACCCCTAAAGGTTTTTTTCGCGGTACAATAGATGAAGTGCGCATTTGGAATTATGATCGTGACATTATACAAATTCAGCAAGGAATTAATGTTAGCATAAACGGACCTGTGAATGGTTTGGTTGGATGTTGGGGGTTTAATGAAAGCTCGGGAAGTAGTGTTATCGATTCTTCCGGAAATAATATTACAGGCATTATTTATGGTTCCGGTTTCAGTAGAGTTTCCGGTGCACCAATGAATATAAATATAAATTACAAACCCGATTTTCCTGCAGTAATATCTCCCCTGAATGGAGACACTTGTGTGCCGGTAAATAATACTAGACTAAATGTTCAGGCATTCGACAAAGGATCCGACACTCTCACTGTGAAGTTTTATGGGCGACCTGCTTTTAATTCTCCGCCATCATTTACAATCGTACCGATTCCCGATACACAACATTACACCGGTGAATTAAAAGATGGAACAAATGAATTTCTAAAAGATCAGATTAGCTGGATTGCCACAAATACATCCAATAAAAATATTAGTTATGCTACGCAGTTAGGCGATTGTGTTGAACATGGTCACAATGGTGGAAACGATATTGAATGGCGAAGAGCCGATACAGCTTTCAGTTATCTGGAAGATCCGGTAACAACCGGTTTGCCGGAAGGAATTCCTTTTTCCATCAGCGTTGGGAATCATGATCAGACAGGAATTGGAAACCCCAATGGGAATACTACTTTTTATAATCAGTATTTCGGATTTGCACGGTTTGGCTCGAGAAGTTATTATGGAGGATATTACGGCAATAATTACGATAATCATTTTACACTTTTCTCCGCTTCCGGATATGATTTTATTGAAATCAGTCTGGAGTTTGATCCTTTTGTAAACATGTTAGTCTTAAACTGGGCTGACAGTATTTTGAAAGCATATCCCAACCGAAAGGCAATTGTCACAAGTCATTATATTCTTGAATTGAATAGTACCTTCAGTTTTCAAGGGCAGGCTATTTTTGACAATTTAAAAAATAACCCTAACCTGTTTTTACTTTTATGCGGTCATGTGCATGATGAAGGATTGAAAAGAGATACCGTAAATGGGCGTGTAATTACAACTGTGCTTTCGAATTATCAAACCCGTTCTATGGGAGGAAATGGTTGGCTCAAACTGTTGGAGTTTCGTCCGGAATTGAATAAAATATTTGTTAAAACGTACTCAACCGCTCTCGACATGTATGAAACTGATTGGGACAGTGAGTATATTATTGATTTTGGAATGACACCTGAATACCAGCTATTAGACAGCATAATTGTTCTTCCTGGTACTGAGGCTTCCATGTTGTGGTCAGGTTTGCAAATGGATTCAGCATATGAATGGTATGCAACTGTCTCCGATGGAAGGTATGAACAAATGACAGATCTGATCAGGTTTAGCACCAATAATAATGAACAGGTTAATATCGGTTCTGATATAACACAATGTGGAGGGTCAGTTAATATCGGAACTTCTGATACTAACTATACTTATTTATGGTCCACCGGAAGCGCAAACTCTTTCATTACAATTAATCAAACCGGTAACTATACCATTACAGCTACAAGCATAGCCGGCAATTGTTCGGTAAAAGATGAAATGTTGGTTACCATTCATCCAATTCCGGATGCATATCTTGGAAGCGATACCACTGTCTGCGGATTTATTAATTTAGATGCAGCAACAGCCCCCACTTTTAGTTACTTATGGCAGGATGGAACAACATTGCCATTCTTTGAAGCCAGTAGTTCAGGATTATATTCATTGTTTATAGAGGATACTATAACGGGTTGTAACAATTCCGATACGGTTTCTGTAATCGTAAATTCACTGCCCTTAATTTCTCTTGGAAATGATTCCACTCAATGCGGTGGAATAGTTTCAATAGGCAATACCGGATTTTCTTATCAGTACTTATGGTCGACCGGCGATACCACATATTATATTGATGTTGAAAATACAGGACAATATATTTTAACTGCAATAGACCCGTTAAATGGTTGTCAGAATGTGGATTCAATAAACATCACAATTAATGAAATTCCGGATAACGATTTAGGTCCCGATACTGCAGCTTGTGGTGAATTGTTGCTATCGGGTTCAGTCGGGTCAAATTATCAGTATTTATGGAATGATGGAAATACGATGCTTTCTACTATCGCAACAACCTCTGGATGGTATTCGCTTTTAACCATTGATTCCATAACCGGATGTCAAAGTTATGATTCGGTTCAAATTATTATCCACGCTTTCCCGGAAATTAACCTGGGTCAGGATATCATTCATTGTGGAAGTGAAATTACGATCGGGACAATTGATATATCAAATTCATACGTGTGGTCGACAGGTGAAACAACACCGGAAATATTTGTATACAATTCAGGAAATTACATGCTTACTGCAACCAGTAACGTCGGATCTTGTGTGGTGACTGACACCATCAATGTAACCATAAATCAGTTTCCGGTTTCTGTTCTGGTCAGTGATATTGCAAGTTGCTTTCCGGTTAACCTGGATGCATTTATAGGTTCAGATTATTTATATTCCTGGCAAAATGGTTTAAATGCTTCTGAATTACTTATCGATGAAAGTGGTCAGTACATAGTTTTAATTGAGGATGTAAATACCGGTTGTGCTGTTACAGATACAGTTGACGTTGTTATTTATCCGAAATTGCAAATTGAATTAGGAGATGATATTAATTGCAG
>CAUJFJ010000191.1 GCA_963169675.1 Bacteroidota bacterium | reverse complement strand
TATGCCATTTGAATAATCTTTAAAAAAAAACCCATCCGTAAACCGGACAGGTTGTTTTCAGTAAACTTAAATTAGTTTTAGAGATGAAGTTTTGCAATTTGAGCAGCCACGTCATCAGCAGATTTTTTAAGTGCAAAGGTTTCCTGATCAGTCAGGTTAAGTTCTATGATTTCCTCTATTCCATTTGATCCGAGTTTAACGGGTACACCGACGAAGACGTCGTTAAGTTTATATTCACCTTGCAGGAATACTGAGCAAGGAAGTATTCTCTTACCATTTCGAGCGATTGCTTCCACCATTTCCACTGCTGAAGCAGAAGGTGCGTAAAAAGCACTTCCGGTTTTAAGATAATTGACTATTTCAATGCCACCGTTTTTTGCTCTATCAACCAATTCATCAATTCTTTTAGCAGAGATCAGTTCAGAAATCGGGATACCTGAAACAGTAGAGTATCTGACAAGTGGAACCATAGAGTCGCCATGCCCACCGAGCACCATTGCCTGAATATCCCTAACGGATACATCGAGTTCCTGGGCAAGGAAGAGTCTGAATCTTGCGGTATCAAGAACTCCGGCCATACCGATAACACGATTTCTATCAAAGCCACTAGCCTTCATAGCGACGTAGGTCATTACGTCGAGTGGATTTGAAACGACTATGATGATTGAATCAGGGCATTGCGGAGCTACTTGTTCGGTAACTGATTTAACAATTTTAGCATTAGCTAGTAATAGATCGTCTCTTGTCATACCCGGTTTTCTAGCGAGACCTGCAGTAATGACAACAATCTCCGATCCTTCTGTTTCCTCGTAGTGATTTGATCCAATAACAGCAGTGTCGAACATTTCAACCGGAGCGCTTTCCCACATATCAAGAGCTTTGCCTTGAGGGATGCCATCTAAAATGTCAACCAAAACCACTTTTTCAGCTAAACGCTTTTCAGCGATTCTTTGAGCAGCGGTAGCACCGACGTTTCCAGCACCAATAACTGTTATTTTCTTCATACCTTATCAGGCGACAGGTATGACGGATACGAATTGACGATCGCCTCTGCCAACAGAGAATTTGACAACACCATCGACAATTGCGAATAAAGTATCGTCACCACCTTTTAAGACATTTTCACCAGGATGAAATTTAGTACCACGCTGTCTTACTAAAATATTTCCTGCGAGAACATGCTCACCACCAAACTTTTTAACGCCTAAGCGTTGCGCATTACTATCTCTACCGTTACGGGTTGAGCCTTGACCTTTTTTATGTGCCATAATTAAGTTCCTTAATAATTAACCAATCTTGTTAACTAAAATTTTAGTTAAGTGCTGTCTGTGTCCATTCAATTTTTTATAGCTTATTCTGCGTTTTTTCTTGAACACAATAACCTTATCATCGCGCAAATGCTCCAGCACTGTAGCATAAACTTTTATATCAGACAAATAAGGTTCACCTATTTTAGTACCATTTTCGTCGCTTGCCATCAGAACCGAATCAAACACAACTTCTGAGTTGGGTTCACCATCGAAACTTGGAACGAAATAAGTTTCTTTTTCAGCAACTTTAAATTGCTGACCGTATATATCAACCACTGCTAACATCATTACCTCAAATATTCAAATTTAGTCTGCAAATTTAATAAAAATCCCGATTATTTTCAAATTTTAGTAAAAAAAAATTCCCGGTTTTTCTTTTATTCCTAAGTCGAACAAATCGGGAATATTTTCAGAATTATGGATTAGAAATAGTTTTCTGGTTTAGAGAGTAAAGGTTGGAAACAGGTCTCGTAGAAATATTCTAAGCTTTTATTTAAATATTGGAATTTATGCTTAAAACAGGAGGGGTTTCTGATCCCTAAAGAAAGGTAATAAGGATGGCTTTTCTACGGCTTTAGCACGGCTTTACCACGGCTTTACCACGTCTTTAGTACGTCTTTAGTACGGCTTTACCACGACTTTATGATGATGGAGAGGGGGGATTTGATAAAGTTTAAGATTCTTTGATAATTTATTGTGTTAATCCGGCGAAGGGAGTAAAGGAAATCTTAGGGATTTTATCGTTATCAGTTGAAAATTGGATGAATGGGCGAGAATTTCCAGCTTTTCAGGATATCTGAAAAAGTATGCAATTCTGATTTCACAGTTTTTCTGATTAAGAAAAGCCGAAAAATCCCGCCTATAAAGGAAAGGTTGTTACACTATGATGACCGGTGCTTGAATCAGATCCAGTTCGGCATCAAATATATAAGTTAATACTTTTCTTTTCTTTGCAAGTAGTGCTTCCCTATCGCCAAAAGCCTGAGCATTTCTAAGTATTCCAAAAGACACAGAGGATTTATCCGAAGCCATATCATCAGGAATCGGGAGATCGTCTTTCGGCGAGTTAAGAATTTGAACGAAGTAACCATCTCCCCTATCACCTTTGTGCAACTGACCAGTGCTATGCAAGAATCTTGGACCGTAACCGATTGTTACAGGGACCTTATATTTTTCTTCAAGTATCTTTTTATAAGCAGCAAGTTCATATTCAACAGCCGGGGTTTTATTGACGTAAGCCTGGATGGCGATATAATTTTTGCCGCTTTTGATTCCTCTAAAAAACTTCGTCTCTATTTCCTGCTTAGATTTGCCTTCTTTATCGCTTAATATTTTGACGCCAGTTGCTTTGAAAACCGGTTTTATCTTTTTTACTTTACCTGTTTTCCGGTAAGCATCAAGTTCTTTTCTTGCTGAGATTTTTGCAGATTCGACGTCGGGCTGGTCAAAAGGCTGAACTCCCATTTTTCTGCACGCCATGACAGTTACAATTTCCCAGAACATAAACTGAGCACCCAGATCGTATTTGTCGTTCAGAACAATTTCAAATACGGGATGACCGGTATGGTAAGCCAATCTAATATTTGCAGCATCCGGATTTTCGTTTTTCATTCTGATGGAAACAACAGCTACATCAGGACCGTATTTATCAGGATCACCTAATTTTCGTTCAATAACGGGAAGAATGCCTTTACCAATTTTGCCGGAGCTTTCGGCAACAAGTTGTTCGATCCAGTGTCCAAATGGATA
>CAUJFJ010000190.1 GCA_963169675.1 Bacteroidota bacterium | reverse complement strand
GAACCGGTGCATCCGATTATGGCGATATTATGTTTATGGCCACCGATGGAATTCAAATGAATGCAGGTGATGAAAAAAGTCCATTAACCGGATACAGATCAACATTTTCAAAAAGCACCGAACGTGCTTCACCTGGATATTACCGGGTGCAATTGGAAGATCATAAAATACAAGCTGAGATGAGTGCCTCTACCCGATGTGGCATGCAAAAATACACCTTTCAGGAAAGTGAAAACTCTGTAATTATTACCGATTTAATTCATGGAATCAGTGATAAAGTTACGGATGCTTCCATAACCATAGAAAATGATCATGCTATTTCCGGCTATCGACGTTCCACAGGATGGGCGAAGGATCATATTGTATATTACTATGCAGAATTTTCAAAACCGTTTAATGCTTACGGATTAGAATCATCGGATGGTAAAAAGATTACCGGAAAAACTGTGCAGAATTTGCAGGGAGTCAAAGGTTGGTTTAAATATGCCACCAAGAAGAATGAATCGGTGTTGGTGAAAATTGGAATTTCAACTGTTAGCACTGCAAATGCAAAACTGAATCTGACAACTGAAATGCCTCATTGGGATTTTACAAAAGTCATAAAAGATGCTGCAGCGGCCTGGGAAGCAGAATTATCTCGAATTGTAGTGGAAGGTGGAACCAAAGAAGATCAGGTGAATTTTTATACATCTTTGTATCATACTATGATTGCGCCGAATATTCTTTCTGATGTAGGTGGGCAATACCGCGGCATGGATGGTAAAATTCATACCATGAAAAACGGTCCGATGTATTCGGTATTTTCATTGTGGGATACCTTCCGGGCATTGCATCCTTTGTTCACAATCATTGATACGGTAAGAGCTAATGAATTTGTGAATTCGTTGTTGCAAAAATATTCGGAATCGGGATTATTACCTGTATGGGAGTTGGCCTCCAATGAAACGGGATGTATGATTGGCTATCACAGTGTTCCGGTTATTACAGATGCCTGGTTTAAAAACATCCGCGGCTATGATACAAATCTGGCAATGGAAGCCATGCTTAAAAGTGGTGAACAGGATCATCTGGGTATGAAGTTTTATAAGAATCAGGGATATATTCCGGCAGATAAAGAAAATGAATCTGTTTCAAAAACACTGGAGTATGCTTACAACGACTGGTGTATTGCAAGTGTGGGACAATCTCTGAATTATGACCCAACAATAGTTGATACATACAGGAAACGATCTAAATCGTATTTGAATGTATATGATATTGAAAGTGGTTTCATGCGAGGCAAGAAGAATTCGAACTGGGTGAAGCCTTTCGATCCCTATGAAGTAAGTGGAATTTACACGGAAGCAAATGCCTGGCAATATACCTGGTTTGCGCCTCATGATATTCCCGGAATGATTTCTATGATGGGAGGTGTGTCGGCTTTCACTGCACGGTTAGATACACTATTCAGCACGCAAGCAGCCATCACAGGAAGGTCGCAACCTGATATTAGTGGTATGATCGGTCAGTATGCGCATGGGAATGAACCCAGTCACCACATGATTTATCTTTATCAATGGTCCGATGAACCCTATCGCACTGCAGCATTGAGCAGGAAGATTATGAAAGAATTTTACACCAATAAAAGAGATGGTTTAATAGGAAATGAAGATTGCGGACAAATGTCAGCATGGTTTGTATTTTCAGCAATGGGCTTCTATCCGGTTTGCCCCGGAGTCCCCTCCTACACTATTGGTTCTCCTCTATTTGATAAGATAACGGTGAATGCACATACGAAAACACCTTTTGTAATAACAGCCGACAGTTCCGAAAAAAATATTTATGTAAAGCAGTTGCTTTTGAATGGCAAAGAATTCAAATCAGGGAAAAACGGAATTCCCGGGGGAACAGGATTACAACATCAGGATATTATGAAAGGTGGCAATCTGACTTTCGTGCTTAGCGACGATATTAAAGAGCTTACCGGTGTACCTGCTCCTGTTACACCTTCTTCTCCGGTAGTTATGATTCCATATCTTGTTTCAGGAGAAAAATCTTTTTACGACTCCTGCAAAGTGGCGATGTATACTTACACTCCGGAAGCAACCATACATTATACGATCGATGGCTCGGTACCGACAACAAAATCTGCTGTTTACTCCAAGCCCATTTACATTACATCCACCACCATTCTAAAAATGATGGCTGTTAAGTCAGGCTATGCAGCAAGTGCAGTTGAAGAGTCCTCATTTTTAAGACTTCCCTATAAAAGAGATGTCTATTACACGACCAAATACAGTCATTTATACACTGCAGGTGGTGATATGGGTTTAATAGATGGTATTTACGGAGAGCCGAATGCATTTGGTTCATGGCAGGGTTTTCATGGCATCGACATGAACGTTACCATTGACTTACATGAATCACGCAACATTTCTATGATTGCTGCTTCATTCTTGCAGCAGTATCCTTCCTGGATCTGGCTTCCTGAAGAAATTAATTTTGAAATTTCCAACGACAATAAAACTTTTGAACCGGTATACAATTATGTTAATACCATTCCTAAAAATAAAGATGGTGCCTTCACTGAAAATTTCCGAACTGACTTTCCCGTTCGAAAAGCACGGTATGTAAGAGTAACAGCTAAAAATCCTGCCGTTTGTCCGCCCTGGCATCCAGGTGCCGGTGATAAAGCATGGATCTTTGTGGACGAAATTACGGTGCAATAAAACCCGGATAATTTTATTCTGAAACAACTGAGTATTAAAAAAAATAATGCCGGACCATTTGTCCGGCATTATTTTTAGCTGATCACTACTCGACCCGTGATTCAAATACCACTTCTATATCTGTTTCACCGGGTGCCTGAGTTCCGTCTTTTACTCCCGGCTGATGTTTTAAAGTGATTGTAGAGGTGCCTGAACTCACATTGCCTGTTACCCACCGTGTTTGCAATCCCAGAGGTAAACCATTAGAATCAGAATCGAGATAAGTAGTAGCAATATTTACTCCTGATTGTGTATAAAAGAACATGTGATCAACAGCTTCTTCTTCAACCTCATTGGAAATAGTATCGGTTGGACTTCCAGATTCATCCAGCAACAAAACATCCATAAAGTAAGTAGTACTATTTTGAAGACGAATTGTATCGAACTGTGTAGGTGCTGCTCCACCATCGCCATCAGTATCTCTGAAAATTGTAGTCACATCGGGTGCCACACCTGCCGAATCGGTGAAAGTGAGCACTGCGGTGGTAATTAATTCGGATTCGTTAGGTGTTCCGGGATTCGTTGGATCATCATCATCTTTTTTACAACCTGTAAAGATGTTTGTTACAATTAATGTCGCTGTTGCAAATAATATTATGTTCATATTTTTCATATTTTTATTTGTTTTTCCCGCTTTAGCGGATAAGGTTTAGATGAATTTATTTTTTTTAGTAAACTGAAAAGGCACTTTAATTTTCAATGAGACATTCCTTCCCTGCTCATCGGCATAATAACGGAACCTGTTCAGGTAATCGCGATAAGAAGTATTCAATAAATTGGTAACGGTCAAGCTTAAATGGATAGCTTGTTTTCCGAATGTGAGAATAGTACCGGCTTCAGCAATCAGCAACACATAACCGGAAGGAGGAGCAACATAATCTGCTTCGTCGGGTACTCTGTGCTGTCTGAGTACCTGATTTACACTCAACATCAAATGGTTCGATTTGGTTTTTTTCCATTCCGGTAAATTAATGGTTGCACCATACTCAAAATGATCGGCAGGCATCATCTGAAGAAAATCATTGGCTTCTTCGTTGAATGCTCTTACAATATCGGCTCTTACATGTAATTCCGTGTGAGCAGTAAGATGGTACCTGACCATTGCATCGATACCTTTGAGAGTTGCATCTGCCTGTTCGTAACGATAAGTAGGAAATGCTCCTCTGATGGTGAGTGTTGGTGGCAATACCGGTTTCAGGTAAATAAAATCATTGATCAGATTGTAATAGCCTGAAATTTCGATGGCAAAGCGGTTGTGATCAAACAACATTGCGGAAACAATAGCATTCCATGATTTTTCAGGCACCAAAGATGTATCTCCGATTTCAATTGCAGCAGCACCGTGGTGCAATCCGTCACTGTATAACTCATTCACGGCCGGTGCACGCCAGGCAGTTCCAAGGTTTGCTGTGATTCGGATATTTTTAGTGACATCATAAATTACTCCGGTGGTGCCTGAAAAGTTCTGATAGTTGTATTCATAGGAATTAACAATACCATTTTCCTTTTCATACACTGTAAGCTCACGAATATCCATTCTTGCACCAGCTTCCATTAATAACTTATTCTTCCGGTAGCGTTCCACAACAAACAGCCCTGCCGTATTATTTATGTAATTCGGGATGAATTTTCTGCCTTCGAAAGTATTGCCCTGTGTCATGCCAGAGCAGCCAACCATTCCGGTAAATCCTTTATAGGAGTTGTGTTCCCAAAGTAAATCAACCGAATGAGAAGTTATTTCATAGGTAAGTTCCGGCAAATTTAGAGCAGCCAATGCATCGTTTAATGGCCGGTGCTTATCATATTCATAACGTAGGTTGTACTGTCTGGCATAAGTCACAGAGAATTTTCCGGTAGTACCAGTCAGCAACCACCCTTTTGTTTTCAGCAGTTCGTGTTCGGCTCGTTGAAAGGGACGATCGATATGATAGCTGAATCCTGATTGCTCCAGAGGCTCATCCCTGTCGAATGCAGCCTGCAGATCGGTTAAATTTCCGATGTGTGAACCGGAGAAAATTCCGATACTACTATTAAACTGCGAATAAAAAACTTCCAGACCATAAGTTGGTTTATTCCAACCTAATGCCCATGAGAAATTCTCTTCTTCATATCCGGTATTTTTAAGATAGTAATCGGGTGTTTTGGTATTACCACCTTTCTTCAGTGTTCCCTGTAATCGCCAGCTCAGAGCTTTTATTTTTTCAAACCGTTGTTCAGCAATAGCCGAAACTACTCCTTCCCTGTTATTCGAGAAGCCAACCAAATTTAATTCACCACGTACTCCGGATGAATCGGGCATAGCAGCCGGCTCGACAAGAATCACACCTGCTATTGCATCTGAACCATAGCGAACAGAATTGGCACCTTTTATAACAGTGAGTTGTGTTGCTATAAATGGATCAATTTCGGGAGCATGCTCACTCCCCCATTGTTGTCCTTCCTGACGGATGCCATTGTTCAAAATTAAAACACGATTACTGTGGAGTCCGTGAATTACCGGTTTCGAAACCGAGCTTCCGGTTTTCAATTCAGAAATTCCGGTTACACCCTTCAGACTTTCACCAAGCGATGAACCTCTTGTTTTATCGAGATCTTCACCTGTGATTTCCTGAACAGCTTGTATGGGGACATCTTTTTGTCGCTCAGCAGAAATGCTCACACCTTTCAGTTCATTGAGTGAATGAGGTAATTCAAAATTCCGAACTAAATCCGCGGTGATTTCAAGTTTGAAATCTTTGCTTTCACACGATAAATGAGAAACGCGAACGGTATAATTACCGGGACAGATACCTTTAATTATATAGTTTCCCGATTCATCGGTAGCGGCACCTTTTTGTAGTTCCACAATCACAACGTTAGAATATCCTAATGGCTCCCGTGTATCTGCATCTACAACTGTACCTTTCATTTCTAAAGTACATTGCGCGATGAGAGCAACCGATTGCATTAAAATAAACACCATGATTGAAAACAACTTAACAAGTAGTTTCAATTGGTTAAATTTTAAATAATAAAACAGGAGTAACAATCCCTTAAGCGGGAGTCACCGAAAACACCCTCAAGAAGTGTATGAAATAGTCACTTCAGGGTAAAAAATTAGACCGGAGGTGCTCTGGGAGGTAATAAAGGCCATGCTGTGGAAGGAACAACAGGCATCGAAGCCGTAAACCAGGTTCCGGAATTAATAACTTCGATTACATTAAAATAAGTTTCAACTGCACCTTCGCTGAAAGAAACAGTAAAGTCGCATATACTGCAAACATGTTCCAGTTCGTGCAAATGAACTTCAGCAGTAGCATCACAATGGGTATCGTTGCGATGTTCAAAAGCATGCACTTCAATTTGAACCAACGGATAGCAAAATACCGCCAGCAGCAATAAAGAAATGAATATGTTATATCTGCGCAACATCAATTGCAAAGATACTAAAATCCGACAAGATTTGTATCGTATTCGTATTAATCTGTTATTCAATATATTATAACAATTTAAAATCTTAAAAAACGATAATTCGATAGTCGAAAAATTACAGTCCATTCGTTTTGCCGAATGCATTTAAAATATTTTTATTTTAGCTGTCTGAACAAAAACTCTAACCATGAAAACAACAAAGTTAAATAGCATACAAATACTTTTCGGAGCCTTAATATTAGTTTCTTCATGTGGGTCACCCACGGAGAAAACAGCAGAACCAAAACAACCATCCAAAGAAGAGCAGGTAAAGCGAGGCGAATATCTGGTAGGCATTATGGGATGCAACGATTGTCATTCGCCAAAAATATTTGGACCTGCAGGACCATCACCTGATCCCAACTTATTATTATCGGGACATCCGGCATCGATGCCAATTGCGAAATTCGATACCACAATGATTGGTCCATGGGTACTATTTAATCCTCATAATACAGTTGCAGTTGGTCCCTGGGGAGTCACCTATGCAGCCAACTTAACTTCTGATGCAACCGGAATTGGTAACTGGACACTAGAGCAATTTAAAAAAGCAATTAAAGAAGGAAAATACAAAGGAATGGATGGAGCCAGAATGCTCCTCCCTCCTATGCCATGGCCCAATTACAAAAACATAACTGATGAAGATGCATCTGCAATTTTTGAATATCTGAAATCAACAAAACCGGTTGAAAATGTAGTACCCGCACCAGTTAGCAAATGAAGCGGCAAGGAGTCAATTTGCTGATGTGCTGGTGTGCTGATTTGCTAATTGTTGTTCCTCAGTAAAAAGATGTGACTGCACTTGATTTGGTGATTCTTGCCCAGAGCGAAGTCTAGGGGTGAAAATTTGGTGGTTGATGATTGTTAAGCCTGAGTAAAAAAATGTGACTGCACTTTAGTTGAAAGTTGTAAGCGCCGCCCAGAGCGTAGTCGAAGGGTTGAAGGCGCCGCCCTGAGCGTAGCCGAAGGGTTTAAAGTTGGGGATTCAGGCAGAATGAAATTTCGTTCTTCAATTTTGAATTATTTTGTGGCTGCTAAAGCTGGTGGTTTATCGTTCTCATGATGTTTTTATTGAAAAGTGATTAACAAGATTTGAATATTGAATAATGGTATTAAAAAAGCAAGAAAACTAAAAACCCTTAATTCTCCATCCTTTTTCGTATTTTAGCCTCATGAAGTTATTCCGGATCAGCTTTTTAATCATTGTTTTCAGCTGTATCGCTTGCGGGGTGCAGGCACAAAAGCGGGGCGCTGTTTGGTGTTTTGGTGATAGTGCAGGTGTGAAATTTGATCAGGGAACAACTCAATTATTTAATTCATCCACAGTTACCCGAGGTGGAAGCTGCACCATTTCCGATTCGGTTGGTAACTTGCTTTTTTATACTAATACAGATTATTACTTTTTATGGAACCAAGGTTTTGTTTCCTTAGGTGTTGTTTGGGATCGAAATCACAATTTAATGCAAAATGGAGATACGTTAATTGGCGATTTATTGTTTCAAGAACAGGTTATTGTCCCTTGGCCTGATTCGTCTCATCTCTTTTATATTTTCACACCTAGTGTTTTGGTTTTTTATGGGTTTTGGTATTCAGTAGTCGATTTGAATCAAAATGGAGGATTAGGGGCAGTGGTTCAAAAAAATGTGCAGATGACCAATTACCAGGCATCAGATTGTGTAACAGCCGTAAAGCATGGCAATGGCAAAGACTGGTGGGTGTTTTTTAAAAGGTTTGATGTAGTAAATGATTCTATGTATAGATATTTAGTTACTCCATCAGGAATTGAAGGACCCTTCGTTCAAAATATTGGCACTCCCACCGATAATGGATTCATGCACACCACATTTTCTAAAGATGGATCTAAATATTTGGTGGTTAATTACCGAGGCTTAATTGAAGTTTATGATTTTGATAGGTGCAGTGGATTGTTTTCAAATGTAACAGTCATCGAGTCTGAAAGATTGCCTTCATTGGTACCAAAATATACTGGGAATGCATTTTCTGCATCAGGCCGTTACATTTATGTAAGTACAACTGACAATGCTGATACCTACTTGTACCAGTTCGATTTATTAGCTCCTGATATAACAGCATCTAAAACACTCATATATTCTGTGCAAACTCCCTCATATTTTGGATATATGCGACTAGCTCCTGACAATAAAATTTATTGCTCTTTGAATTATTATGATGGAATTAACACATAT
>CAUJFJ010000189.1 GCA_963169675.1 Bacteroidota bacterium | reverse complement strand
CGTTGTAATAAACAGTAACGCTCCAAATAACCTCATTTTAACTCAAAATCAGAAGATTACCAATCTAACAATAAATGGGGATACGTTAGATCTAGGTGGCTTTACTTTTGAAATTACTGGGACTGCCTATTTTAATGGTGGTCTGGTAACAAATGGGTTAGTAAAACCCACAGGCTCTTTGTGTCATTTTGGTGGAGCAACATTAGATGCAAGAATAGAAGCAACTTGTGGGTATTTTCATATGAATTCAGGTGTTTACAAAAAGCCGGTTTTTTTGACTTCTACCGGAGCTGCAACGTCCAGTAGTACAAGTGGAAATCACTTCGAAGATAGCTTAACCATCACAAATAACGGAGCCGTCTACTTCAATATGGGTTCAAGCGGTGAAGACATTTATGATGGGCCTGTAATTTTGTATAATTATTCCAGCAAAGAAATAAGACTGGCTGCAACCGATACTAGCTACTTCAATAATCATGTCACCGTCAATGCAAGTTCCGGAGGTGTGGAATTCGGGGCTAATGGAGGCGTCAGCATACTTGCCAGTGGCAAAACAATTTCAGTAGGTACTTTCAGTAGCAATTATCTAACTCTTACCAAATTTATACAACTCAGTAGCACAGCTCAAACATTAAATTTATCTGGTACCGGAGTTGTTTCGTTAGAAGGTTGTGTTTTTAACGGGAACTTAACTATCAATGCACCTGGAATACTTACAAAAACCAGTACTTACAATGGCAATACAACATTCAACAGAACGGGTACTGCAACAAATTTCCACAGCTACGGATCCAATGTCTATGCTGGAAATGTGACCTGGGACAATGCCGGAAGTGGGGGTAGAGTTCGCCTCGCATCCACTGCTCCAGATACCTATCTGGCTGATGCAACATTCAGTTCATCGGGTGGACAAGAAGTGCAAGTTGCTTATGTGGGTGATAATACTTTTTCCGGAAACATCACCATTAACAGCAATAAGGTGGTTTTCAACACAAGCACCGGAAAAGTTACTTTTACAGGCACCAACAATCAAACCTTAAACGGAAGCTACAATTACCCATTTAAAAAATTGGCCATTAACAAATCAACAGGAACTGTTACTGCAAACACAACTCTAAGTGTAGATGATTCACTGATATTCATACTAGGAAATTTGATCACAACGAGTTCCAATCTACTCACTATGAAGCATGGGTCTACTGCAACTGGAGCTTCGAATAGCAGTTTTGTGAGTGGTCCGTTGAAGAAAATAGGGAATTCTGCTTTTGTTTTTGATGTGGGCTCAGGCATCACCTACAGGCCACTGACTATCACTGCACCATCGAACACATCGGATGCGTTTACAGCAGAATATTTTGGCACCGGACAAACTCTTGGTTCAACAAAAGACACAACAATCACCTTTGTGAGTGATTGTGGGTACTGGAAACTGGATCGCAATGTAGGTTCATCTAACATTACACCAAAGTTTGCTTTTGACTCGTTGCATTGTGATTACCTGACCGTAAAACCGGTTCACATTGCTTTTTGGAATGGTACCAAATGGACTGATAAAGGCGAAGCGGTAACGGAAAGCGCCAACAAAACTACAAGCACATCCATGACCAGTTATGGTTACTTTGTTTTTGCGTATGATTTAAAGCCCGGGGATGCTCCGCAGATGCCTTATGAATTATCAAGTGGCTCAGGATGTTCAGGCACGGAAATGCCGTTTGATAATGATGTCTTTTGGATTTCTTTTAAACCAGATTCTGCAATTGTGAAATTAACGCTTTTCAACTCAGATGTCAATAAATGGTATGCGCCGATTAAAAACATGAATATTCTTTCCCATTATCAATTAAATCAAATTCCTGACACTTTCGAAGTCTGGAGTTTTCCGTGTGATAGTTTACTCCGAAATATGAACATAACTTATGCCGAGTTAGACACTTCCCAAGAATACATGTTAAGAATAGAAAAATATGTTGAAGGTGATTGTGATGGCATCAGTGAATTGAACGATTACTTCTTAGATATTTGTATCAAAAATTGCAAAATGAGTTTGGGAATCGTAGAATATCCGTATGATGACATAACCTCTCTGCTTGCCGGTTTGGATCTGGCCGCTTTAAATGATATTGTTAAGCCCGTAAATAGTAATTTTGAAATAGTGATTCCGGGAACCGATTTACCATTGATAGTTTCTCCAGGTGTAACTTTGACTGGTAATTATGACCTGCTTTCTCAAGATGCCATATTACCTACAGGGAATATTAGTACATCACCGCAAGGAACCTTGTTACGGACAGATCACAGAGGTATTTATTCAGGAAGTTTAATCGATGATGGCTACTTAATATATATGTTTGAAGGAGCAATTGTGCAAAATTTACGCATTCAAGGAGCCATGCCAGGATTTCAGGATTATAATCAGGATGACAGGCTATGTGGAGGTGTTCGCATGGTTCGTGCTGGAAACATCGGCAATGATCCATATACACTAGCCAATTGCGAAATATATGGTTTTTCATATGCTGGGATTTTCACTGTTTCAAATCTTGAAGAAATAACCATTAGAAATTGTGCTGTTTCAAAAATTAGAGGTTCTGGGGGCGCTACCAAACCAAAGGGGTATGCTATTTGGTTGCAAGGGCTTAACGATTTTATGCAAGTAACCGGATCAGAAATTACAATTAGTAATTGCATTGTTGATGAGAGTAAACATGGCATTGATAGTCAAGGGCAACCTACTGAACTTTTGATATCTGGCTGTACATTTGGTAAATTCTTTTATTTGGAGACCATAAACAGGCACAATTCAAACAATGTAACAGCTTATGATCATCCTGGTTATAGTTTTGCTCCTGTGGGCTGTAATTTTTATGAAGGATCATCTACTTTTCCAACAAATATGGGCTTTGATATCCTTGATCAGGCTGCGGGTAATGTGACAATTGAAAATTCTATTTTTTATAAGGAAACGCTTGTTATTACGCTTCCTTACCCTGTGAATACCACGATAAATCCAGATCAGGTGTATAGCATTAAAGTGACAGAAAACACATTTGCTTGTGCACAAGATGCTCCTAGTGCATTTCTTGCAAATGATAATGAAGGAGGCTATTTCCGAATTGCAGATAATTATGGGGAATCTTGTACATGGGATTATGATCGGGTAACAAACTCTACCAACGGAAATGAAATCTTAATAAATCAGCCTAATTTTCATTCTTACCAATCCGGGTCAGATGTTGCCATTAGTTGTAGTACTTGTCCGGTTCCGCCGGAACCCAAAATTAATTTTTCAAGTGCAATACCAACCGTGCCGGGATTTCCGTCCGGTAACACTAAAGTGCCGTATCTCAATGAAGGCGATAATCTTTCATTTGAAGTAAGTAATGTCTCTTCTCAAAATGTTGTTTATACTGTTCGGGTGCATGCGAATAATTCGTTACCGATAGGATCAGATAATGTATCCGGCAATAATGCATTCAACAATGCTCAAATTGTAACTGCAGCCGGTACCGGACCAATAGCTGTTAATTATCAACCTTCACCTTTGATTGCAAATTACTTTGATTCTAATAAACCAGGCTTATATGGTATTGATGTTATAGCAACAAGTGCTTCCACAACTCCAATAGCAGATTATAGGACATCTAATCTGGTTCACCAACCTTTCATTGTATCACCTTCTGATAACTATAAGTTAATATTTAATATTAAAGATAGTTACTATGCGGATTTATATGACACTCCCCTTTCTTTAAATCCGGGCGAAGTGACAAAACAAGTTGAACTTAATGGAACTGTAATCTGGTCGGAGGATGTTTTGGATGGTGGTGACGATTGGGAACAGGTTGTGGTAGACCTCGAACCTTTTATTGGGTTACTAGAACCTGGTAGTAATGAAAAAAACACTATTACTTTTAGTATTGCTATAAGCTCTCCAAGTAATTTGGCAGTTGATGAATTACGGGGTTTGAATGTTTGGATAGATGATGTATATTTAAAGAAATTTGATAGTCCGGAAAATTTGATTCCAAGTGGTGATATGGAAAATTTGCCGAATAATCATTTGCCTTCATCTGCCTCCTTAACTGAACCATGGTATTCTAAAAATGAAATAGCATTTACAAATTGTAAAAGTTTGGAACATAATGCGTTGACATCGGATGCAAATTCTCAGGCATCGGTAGATTCACGAGACAGAAAGTCGGGTCATAATTCCATTGTGCTTAATCTGGATGGATTACACGCAACCACAAGTTGCACTACATATGCTGATTATACTCCCAACGTAAATAATGTAGTTATTTCTGCTGCCATTGACTTTGACTATCGAGGACTCATCGATTGCGATGATTACAGTGACTTAGCTCAAACCTTTGTTCCACTCATTGAAACTTCATTTTCTTCAGCATTTCCCTTCACAGGAAATCTAACACTTAATGAACATATAATTGTAGGTAGTGGCGAAACATTAGTGTTGCATGGATGTGAAATCATGGTGAGTCCTACAGCTATTGATCGTTGGACTATAACAGTTGAAGACGGGGGCTCTTTGATATTAGATCATGATGGTGTCAAGCAATCCAGGATATTTACTTGTGGCGATCAAATGTGGGGTGGTATAGTTGTCAAAGATGGAGGACAGGTTACCATACGACCAGGATATGATTTTCCTACAGAGATCAGTGATGCTACCACTGCCATTCAATGTTTAGGAGATGTCTCACCATCTACCGTTAAAGTGTTAAATATCAGGAATGCTGTCTTCAATGATAATTACATTGGATTAGATTTGGGTAATGCTACCTACTATGCTGGTGATCCAGTTGCGAATAATGGTTTGATAAATATAACTTTTAGAGGTAAAAACGCTGAATTATCAAAAGAACCTTATGAAGGAGAAACACCACTAGCATGCATCCAATTAACGAATGTCGATGATATTCAAATTGGAAGTGACGGCTCTGGTAATCCACAAAGTTACACCAACACCTTCTCCGATGCTATATTCGGCATAAAAGCAATTAACAGTCAAGCTACGATTATAAACAATGAATTTTCGGATATCACTACCGGTACGGCCAATTGTATGGAATGTGGAAGCAGCATCTTCTTTGAAAATACGGACAATATCGCCAGGAATCTAATTATTGGTGGTATAAATGATCCATTCACTTCATATACCGAATACTTAAAAAACATCTTCACCAATTCAAAAAATGGTATTTTTACCCGTGGCAATCAGGTGACCACGATTCAGTCAAATTCCTTTAATAATATTTATCAGGGTGTACGGTGCAATAGAAATTATGAGAATATTACTATTAATGAAGAAAACACGTTCTCCGAAACCAAATTCGGTGTAATTCTGTTCAATGTAAGAGGAGACATAGTTGTCGATGGAAATGTATTTAATGATCCGGGTGTTGGTACAATAAATCCCAGTTTCTACAGGACTGCAATTACGGTTCAGAATCCTGTTTCTTCTAATCGAATAACAAATGATGTACTGATAACCAATAACTCCATTTCCAATTACCGGATTGGAATTCATGGTATCAATTCTAAAATGTCAGGAATAACAGGAAATACAATCACATATACGGTTGAAGATCCTGCTAAATTGGCAAATTATCATGGTGGTATCTGGCTCCAGAATTGCCAAGGTGCCTTCATTGCTGAAAACATCATTTCAAATTCTATTTTCATGCCCGATTACAGTTTTAGAGGAATCGATATTGAAAATTCCTTGAATTGTGATATTAATTGCAATCAGATTTCAAATATTGGGGTCAGTATTAACTTTGATAGAAATTGTGACCATACCCAATTGCGACAAAATACACTTACCGATTTTGATATTGGTATAAATCTTAATAATTCAAAAATTGCACTTAATCAAGGCACCTTCACGGATCCCAGCCACCAAACCGCTTGGGATAATGAGTGGCATATGTCACCGGGTAATAGTAACACATATAAGGTAGGAGGAAGTCCATTAGACGGTCTTAGGATCAACTGGTACCACCAAGATCCGGATGTTCCTACAAATAGCTATAGTCCTAATCCTTATCCGGCCGTATTGGTTTTTGCTGTTCCAGATGAAAGCAAAGCTTCATTTACCTGTGCATCAACAGTAGTGAATCCTGGTGATAGAGTTCTGGAGTTTGGTTCTATTGTAGGCGATAGTGCTACTTATGCAGAATATGTCGAAGATAATACGTATCTTGCAAGAGCAATTGCTTATCAGGCTATGAAGCTGGATTCTACCATTATTTATCAAGACGATTCGCTTGATGCGGATTTTGAAGCCTTTTTTGAAAGGCATGACACAACTAATATTGGTAAATTTTACATGGTGGAAACTCTTATTGAAAGAGAACCAGATTCGGCCATGGCAATTCTCGAAGCAATTACCCCACAAAATAATATAGAAACTTATTTGGTAGAAAATTATCAGCGCTATCAGGATATTAATGAAAGAGATGGTGAGCTCACAGCTGCTGATAGTGCATTTTACCTGGAGCGAACTTTTGGAACACCTACTACCAATGGTGAAGTTTATTACTTTGGACTGGGGAGTTTGTTGATCGAGCAACATATTCCATTTATTTCATCAAGAATTGGTCAGCAGCCGGTGCTTGACCAGCCCGTCCTTGCTATTAGCAATAAATCAGAATTAATAATATTCCCCAATCCAACAACAGGGATGCTGACCATTCGGCTGTCCGATCTGAAATTAAATCTTTCCCAGATAGAAATTTATAATTCAATGGGTGATCTGGTAGCTTCTAAGCAAATAGAAGCTAACAATTATCTGCTGGATATGACCCCATACAACCAGGGTTTTTACTTTATCAGGGGCATTGATCAATCAAAAAAATATTATACCAAGTCATTTAATCTTTTAAAATAAAAAGTATTGTTTAAATCGATCGCAATTTTATTATTAGCCATTACAACTTTTACTCCGTTGTTTGCACAACGAGGAAATATCTGGTGCTTTGGTGATAGCGCGGCCTTAGATTTCAATGGAGGAGCTCCTGTTCCTACTACAAGTTCTGTAGTTTCCCGAGGTTCGTGTGTGTCTATTGCCGATGCCAATGGTGATTTGATGTTTTATGGGAATACTAATGGTAATAATGGTGGATTTTATTCTGGTTTAGTTTGGAACCGTAATCACGAATTAATGATGGAAGGTGATTCTATATCAGGAACTAGCTGGTACCAAGAAATGGTGATTATCCCAAACCCGGCGGATGATTCCACTTACTTTCTGTTCTCAGTCGGAGTGACATATCAATTTGGTTTGATGTACTCCGTCGTTGACATGCGAGGTGATGGAGGCCTTGGTGCAGTCACCCAGAAAAATGTGCAACTTTTGAATTTCTTAATGGTGGATTGCATCCTTGCCATCAAACATGGAAATGGAAGAGATTGGTGGTTGCTGGTGAGGCCTTCGCCGGTTGGATTTATGCCAAACAATATTTGGCATAAATTTTTGATAGACCCAAGTGGAATTACAGCGATGCCAAATCAGAACTTAGGTACATTGAACCAAACCAATTCTGGAAATCTAAGTGTTAGTGCAAACGGAAACAAAATTGCGTTTGTAACTTCTATTTCCTTGATAGAGCTATATAATTTTAATAGGTGTACAGGCTTAATTACCAGCCCTGTTCAAATTGAACCACCCTTGTCAATTGGACCTTATCCCTATTACTGGTCGAGTGAGTTTTCATCATCCGGCCGGTATTTGTATGTCAGTTCTACTACCATGACTGTGAGTAAACTCTGGCAATATGATACCTGGAGTGCTAATATTTTTACTACCAAAACATTGATTTGGCAGACACCAGGTCCACCATTCACAGCAGGAGCACTAAAAAGAGGCCCTGATGATAAAATATACTTCAGTTGTGCATGGGCTCCACCTAACGGATCGAACAGCTACCCCTACGATTCAACCGAGTACTTTACAGAAAACATGAATCTCGGTGTTATCAATTCACCGGACTCTGCAGGTCTTGCTTGCGACTTCCAACCCTGGAGTTTCTACCTTGGAGGTAAGCGCACTTACTGGGGCCTCCCCAACAACCCCGATTACGATTTACCCGCACTGGCTGGCAGTCCTTGTGATACGTTGGTGGGAGTGAGTGAAATTCCCGTTCAGGAGCAACAGCCCAATTTGTATGTCTATTATTCACCTCAGTGGCAAAC
>CAUJFJ010000188.1 GCA_963169675.1 Bacteroidota bacterium | reverse complement strand
TTACCACAAAGCACACTTTCCGGTGTTTTATTGCAAATGGAAATGAAAGGACTCATTTCCAGCTTTCCCGGAAAGTTATATAAACTGATCTGTTGATGCGGTTTTGTTTTTTTTGTACAACATATACGGTTTTTTGCTACTGACTAGTTACTACTGATTAATTGGTATTTTTACAGAAACCAATTAAAACAGCGTTAATGCATTGATAAATTTTCGAATATCGAGTTTAATAATTAAAGCTACCGGCAACAACACCAGGAGCATAAATGCTATTAATGCCACATACAACGTGGCCAGTAAATGAAACAAATTAACAAGTATTCCCAATCCCATATGTCCCACTGTATAAGCAATGGCAGCCCCTACACCTATCGGAGCAAAGTACATGATGATATTGGTGAATTTGAACATTACATCCGACAACCCTTCGGCAAAAGAGAGCATCGGCTTGCGTCGTTTCTCATCGAGCATCGCAAGGGCAATTCCAAAAATGATACTAAAAACCACTATCTGGAGTACCTGACCGTCGACAACTGATTTAGCAATATTCTCGGGGAAGACATGCAAAATAATATCATGCATACTTTGAGGTGCCACCTTGGGTAATTCCTCATGGGCTCCTTCAGGCAATTTAATTCCTACTCCGGCTTTGCTGATATTGATTGCAATTAATCCGATAAAAAGGGCAATAGTGGTTACTACTTCAAAATAGAGCAGTGATTTCCAACCCATTCGACCCACTTGCTTGAGATGTGAATGTCCCGCAATACCAACCACCAATGTTCCGAAAAGAAGCGGAGCAATGATCGTTTTTATCATTTTAAGGAAAATCTGGCTCAATACCCGAAGTTCAACCGCAATCTCAGGAACATCATTACCAATTTCGGCGCCCACCACCATACTAACCAGAATCCATGTGGTAAGTGACTTTTTGTTGATGGCATAAAAAATCAGTCCGGAAATAGCTATCCATCTGAAAATCATTAACAAACGGGTATCAATAGGAATTAATCCGTAATAATTGATAACCGTTGCCAAAGCAGCAATCGCAATGGTAACGACTGCATAAAGTCCTGATTTATTCTTCATTCAAAGGAGGTAGGCAAATTGATCGGGAGCAAATTTAACCAAAGCCTTCAAAAACACAAGCAAACCTGTGAATATGATTGAGCCTTTCAGGAAGTGGCGAAAATTTCGGATATTTGAAGCCTAAAGCTTGTAAAATTACCAATGGAAATTCCAAAGACCTACGAACCCACCCAGACAGAAGATAAATGGTACCAATCATGGCTATCGAAAGGATTTTTCCGGTCGGTGCCGGATGAACGCGAACCGTATACAATTGTAATCCCACCTCCGAATGTAACCGGAGTATTGCACATGGGACACATGTTGAATAATACCATTCAGGATGTATTAATTCGTCGCGCCCGTATGTCGGGGAAAAATGCATGCTGGGTACCCGGAACGGACCATGCTTCTATTGCTACGGAAGCAAAGGTAGTTGCAATGCTTAAAGAAAAAGGGATCCATAAAAAGGATTTAACCCGCGAAGATTTTTTAAAGTATGCCTGGGAATGGAAAGAAAAATATGGCGGCATTATTTTGGAGCAGTTGAAAAAGCTGGGAGCTTCATGTGACTGGGACAGAACCCGGTTTACCATGGAGGATGATTTGTCAGATGCTGTTATCGATGTATTTGTTGATCTTTATAAAAAGGGACAAATTTACAGAGGTACCCGAATGGTAAATTGGGATCCTGCGGGATTGACCGCTGTATCTGATGAAGAAGTAATTTACAAGGAAGTTGATTCAACTTTATACTATGTAAAATATGCAGTTGCAGGCACCACAGATTTTTTAGTTGTTGCCACTACACGTCCGGAAACTATTTTGGGCGATACTGCTATTTGTGTACATCCCGATGATGAGCGTTACAAACATTTGCATGGAAAAAAAGTAATTGTTCCAATCGCAAATCGTGAAATACCAATTATTACCGACACCTATGTTACCATGGAGTTCGGTACCGGTGCTTTAAAAGTTACTCCTGCACATGACATAAACGATTATCAACTTGGACAACAACATAAATTGCCGATGATTGATGTGCTCACTCCTGAAGGAAAAATGAGTGAGGCCGCAGGTTTTTACATTGGTGAAGATCGGTTTGATGTACGTAAAAAAATTGCCAAAGATCTGAATGCTGCAGGACATCTGTTGAAAACTGAACCGTACAAAAGTAATGTTGGATTTTCTGAGAGAACCAATGCAGTAATTGAGCCTCGCTTATCGTTGCAATGGTTTTTGAAAATGAAAGATATTTCGAAACCGGCATTAGAGCATGTAATGAATGACGACATCAGACTAGTACCTGATAAATTCAAAAATACCTATCGCCACTGGATGGAAAATGTACATGACTGGTGCATATCACGTCAGTTGTGGTGGGGACAACGTATTCCGGCCTGGTACAATGAAACAGGAGAATTTGTGGTTGCAAAAACAGAGGCAGAAGCAATCACATTATTTGAAGAAATGAATGCATCGCGAAAAGCAGCCGGAGAAAAACCGGTTTCATTCACACGTTTAACACAGGATGAAGATGTATTGGACACCTGGTTTAGTTCGTGGCTGTGGCCAATTTCAGTTTTTGATGGATTTAAAGATCCCAATAATGCTGATATTAAATACTACTATCCTACAAATGATCTGGTAACAGCTCCGGAAATTTTATTTTTCTGGGTTGCAAGGATGATCATTGCGGGATATGAATACAGAGGAGAAAAACCATTCACCAATGTATATCTTACCGGTATCGTTCGCGATAAACTTGGAAGGAAGATGTCGAAATCGTTAGGCAACTCCCCTGACCCACTCGATCTGATTGCAAAGTATGGTGCTGATGGTGTTCGTGTAGGTATGTTATTGAGTTCACCTGCAGGCAACGATTTACCATTTGATGAATCGTTATGTGAGCAAGGACGGAACTTTGCGAATAAAATATGGAATGCATTCCGACTGATAAACGGATGGCAGCAAAACGCTGCTACTATGCCTGCTGATGAACGCGATTATACAGCAGCTATAAACTGGTTTCAAAGTAAGCTGGATGCTGAAATTACCAACATTAATGATTTGTATGCCAAGTTAAGAATATCGGAAGCTTTAATGGCAACCTATAAATTAATTTGGGATGATTTCTGCTCCTGGTATCTTGAATTGGTAAAACCTGCATTGGGTTGTGCCATGAAAAAAGAGGTGCTGGAAGCTACCATCAGCAGTTTTGAAACGTTGCTAAAACTACTCCACCCTTTCATGCCTTTCATTACAGAAGAAATATGGCATAGTTTGAAAGAGAGAAATGAAAATGACTTTATAATTGTTGCCAGCTGGCCGAAAGTAATAAATGCCAACACACAAATTCTGTCTGATTTTGATGCAGCCGCAGAATTGGTTTCACAAATCAGGAACTTGCGGAAAACAAAGAACATTCCGATGCGGGAAGCACTGCCGGTTACTTACCTGAAAGGATCCTTTGCGGGACATGAACAATTCCATTCATTGGTTAGCAAGCTTTGTAACCTTTCTGAATTGACTGAAGTACAGGCAAAGCCTACGGGTCAGAATTCCATTGTAATCCGGGAGCACGAATACTTTATTGATGCAGGAAATATGATCAATAAAGATGAAGAGCGTATTCGGATTAAATCGGAGCTCGATTATACGGTAAGTTTCCTCGATTCCGTAATGAAAAAATTAAGCAACGAACGGTTCATGGCCAATGCTAAGAACGACATTGTAGCTATGGAACAGAAGAAGAAATCGGATGCCGAAGCACGTATAAAGTTATTGCAGGAACAATTGGTAGCATTATCGAATTAAAAAAATGGCACAAAAGTTGCCTGCCAAAAAAATCCAAAATCAGAATCTTATGAAAAAATTACTCTTTATCAGTATCTTCCTTTTAGGAACCCTTGTTTCTCAGGCTCAAAATGCCAGCGCAGTATTCTTTAGTGAAAACGGTGAAGCCTTTACAGTAATCATGAATGGGTTACGTAAAAACGATAAGCCGGAGACGAATGTCAAAGTAACCGGGTTGAATGAAGCGCCTTATACCATCAGAATTATATTTGCTGACAGTACCCTCGGAGTGATCAATGATAAAATATATGCTGCTAATTATAAAGAGCGAACATACACTATCAAACTAAAAAACATTTCGAATACTTCCAAGGGATTAAAAAAGGCAGGTGTCAACATTGGTCGTCAGTTAAAGAGTGGCGATAAGGAAGAAGCAGCAAGAGAAAAAGAGGAAATTGATAATACAGATTCCAAATATGTAGTTAAACTTTTGTCGGAAGCGGTAACTGATGCACCGGTTAACAATTCTTCACAGACACAACAACCTGCAAGAAATACGCAAAGCAGTTCTCAGAGCAGTAATGTCTCAACGACTACACAAACAACAACGGTTTCAGGCAGCAGCAGTGGAACATCTACAGGAGCAGCAGTTAATATTGGTGCTTCAGCAAATGATGGAGGCGGGCAATTTTCAATGAATATTAATATCAATGATGGTATGGGAGACCCTGCTCCGGTGCATTCACAAACACAGCAAACACAAACAACCACTTCTACCACACATTATGTAATGCCTGGCTATAATGGAGCTGTGGGTTGCCCCTGGCCAATGTCGCAAGGAGATTTTGAATCTGCAAAGCGTTCCATCAATGAGAAATCATTTGAAGACAGCAAGCTCACTATTGCGAAGCAAATAATTGGATCCAACTGCATTGTTGCATCACAGGTAAAAGAGATTATGCTTCTCTTCAACTTCGAAGAAACCCGTCTGGACTTTGCAAAGCACGCTTATAAATACACTTATGACATTAACAATTACTACAAAGTTAATGATGCATTTACTTTTGAGTCGTCGATTGAAGAATTAAATGAGCACATTGAACGAATTAAGAATTAAGGATTAAGGATTTTTGCTCAGAAAGAAATTTCGTTATGATGTCAGATTATAGATGATAGATGTATTTCTGTGCAGAAAAACTACCTATCAATACTTGACGATCGAAGGTCTTCGAAAATAAGGGACCCACGAATAAATTTTTCCTCAATATAATTATGCTGTTTCCGCACTTCAAATCCTTTTTTAAAACGGATTTAACAGATTTGTCGGTTAAGGGCAAGATTGTTCACAGCCAAAATTAAACTTCGATTTTAAAATAAACTTTTAGGTCTAATGAAAATTATTTTTTATGCAAATTAATCTCGTTCCTTATCTTGTAAAATCCGCTTAATCTTGTTGTGAAATTCACGGATCACCCGGATGTCTTTAAACTATTTTCTGAAAACGAAAATAATTATAAACAAATAAAATAAAACCAATTCTTTCAGTGAAGATTTTTGAAGAATAAATTACATTACAACCCCAAATCGATAATTGCTGGTACCAAGCAAGAATTACCTAATAAATTGCAGTCACATTACTTTTCTCAGGCTTAACAATTAACACCCCTCGACTTCGCTCTGGGCAAGAACCACCGAATCACCAAATCACCAAATCAAAAGCAGTCACTTTTTAGTTACTCAGGAACAATCATCAGCACACCAGCACATCAGCAAATCAGCACATTAAAAACAGCTTCGCTGCTAAATTTTATTCCTTCGCTGAATTAAGTCCTTTCAACACTTCTTGTGTAATATCGAGTGAGTCGTTGGCAAATAATACGCCACTGCCTCTTTCGTAGCGCATGATAAAAAGATGATTGCGGGATTTATTGAATTCTTTCAGATAACCGGATAAATGATAATAGACAGAATCATTCATCACTGATTCCTGTTCCTGGAGTTGATCGATGAGGCTTTCTTTTAACTGCAATAAATTTTGTTGTTTGCCCATTAATTTTTCTTCTTCTGCAGCGCGTGCTTCCGGCGACATACCCGCAGCGCGATTCTGATAGTTTTGCACTTCTTTCTCGAGAGAACGGGCATTAGTGGTCAGAAAATTTTCGATGCTGTCCTGGCGCTTATCGAATGTTTCTTTCAATTCATTAAAATAGTTATAGCCTTTTAACAGGGAATCTGAATTGATGTAAACTATTCCATTTGCAGGCATTCCTGAACCTGAAATAGCAGGAGCAGCAACCGGTTCTGAACCTGAATAAACTTTATAATAAAGAAATGCTACTGCGATTAACAATACTGCATTTAAAACCAGAGAGAGTTGCTTCACGATTATAGGATTTAGATTTTTAATATTATGCAAAGAAAGTAAATTAACGGTTAAATATACCCGGCCAGTTTGTAGGTAATCATACCAAACCATTCGTGAAAAAGCATATCCCAGTTCACCAGACATTGTGCATCGGGAACAATGGTATTATCGGGTGTAAGTGGCCTGATACCTGCCTTTTCATCTACCGGAAATGCATCAATTTGAAGTCCCGTTTTCTGAAAACAAGCGATTGAACGCCGCATGTGAAAAGCGGAGGTTACCAGCAAAAATCTTCCTTTTGGATGACTGAAATTCAGCACCTTAGCTGAATTTACTGCATTTTCATAGGTGTTTCGGGATTCATTTTCGATGAGAATATCGGCCGCCGGAATACCGGATTGCAGCAATACTTTTTCGAGAACCGCAGATTCCTTTTCATCGGGTGAAAATACCATCCCGGACCCACCGGAAAGCAGGATTTTGCGGACTTTCCCCTGCTTGTAAAGAGCAATTCCCTGTAAGAGTCTGTCGACACTCATGCTATAGACGGGGCGCTGCGTGTGGTCGTCGAAATAGCGGAGACTACCCCCTAAAACTATGGCAACATCATACGGTTGGGTAATGATTGCGCTGTTATAAGGGTCGGTTTCCCACCAATTAAGGGTTCGGCTTACGATAAACGGATTGGTGAAAAACAGGGCGATTCCTATGGCCAAAGCCATCAATTTACGGCGCAGATGCTCCTTTTTAACGCAAAAAGATAGTATCAAAAGCCCTAAGATCCATGTCAGGGGCAGCAGCAAAAACTCAAGAATTTTGGACAGAATAAAAAACATATCCGGCAAACATAAATAATCCTGATTGGTTTACCATCTGCAACAGCAAAAATAAAAAGTCGATTTTACATTTATTTAATTGATATATAGTATTTTAACAAGGATTTTAAGCCTGCCTATATTTTTGCTAAATTTGAGCCAGAATTGAGCCTATATGCAAACCGAAAAATACACTCCCAAGAACAAGATCAGAGTAGTTACCGCTGCCAGTCTTTTTGATGGTCATGATGCTTCCATTAATATCATGCGCAGAATTATTCAGGCAAGCGGTGCTGAGGTTATTCATCTCGGCCACGACAGGAGTGCATTGGAAGTTGTAGAGTGCGCTATTCAGGAAGATGCCAATGCTATTGCGCTTACGAGTTATCAGGGTGGACACGTTGAGTATTTTAAGTATATGTACGATTTGCTCAAAGAACGAGGTTGTTCACATATCCGGATTTTTGGTGGTGGTGGTGGTGTTATACTTCCAAAAGAAATTGAATCACTTCATGCTTATGGAATAGCACGAATTTATTCACCGGATGATGGCAGAAGAATGGGATTGCAAGGCATGATAAATGATATGCTGGAGCAATCGGATTTTGCAACCGGCATTAATTTGAATGGTGAAGCAGAAAAACTTTATTCGAAAGACACCAAGGCGATTGCACGATTAATTTCAGCTGCGGAAAATAATCCCGGAGAGTTTATCAAATTTCATAAGCAAATTCATGATGCTGCAACCAAACAAACCTCACCGGTACTAGGAATAACAGGTACAGGAGGTGCAGGAAAATCGTCGTTGGTTGATGAATTGGTACGTCGTTTTTTAATAGAATTTAAAGATAAAACCATTGCTATTATTTCTGTTGATCCATCGAAAAGAAAAACTGGAGGAGCATTGCTGGGAGATCGGATTCGAATGAATGCTATTCGAAATCCTAGAGTGTATATGCGTTCGCTGGCAACACGACAAAGCAATCTTGCGCTTTCAAAACATGTGCAGGAAGCAGTTGATATTGTTAAAGCTGCGGGTTATGATTTAATAATTCTTGAAACATCGGGTATCGGACAATCAGATACAGAAATTACAGATCACAGTAATGTTTCACTTTATGTAATGACACCCGAGTATGGTGCAGCTACACAGTTGGAGAAAATTGACATGTTGGATTTTGCCGACATCATTGCGCTGAATAAATTTGATAAGCGTGGTGCGATGGATGCTATTCGTGATGTACGCAAACAATACAAACGCAATCATCAGTTATGGGAAACACCAGATGAAGAATTGCCTGTTTTCGGAACTATAGCTTCGCAATTTAATGATCCGGGGATGAACAGGTTGTACCGAGTGGTGATGAATACCATTGCAGAAAAAACCGGTGTCGATTTAAAATCTACTTATCAGGTAACTGATGAAGCAAGTGAAAAAATTTATATAATTCCACCTAATCGTACTCGTTATCTGAGTGAGATTTCTGAGAACAATCGTTCGTATGATAACTGGGTGAATGAACAATCGGAGACAGCACAAAAATTATATGCATTAAAAACTTCGATTGCATCTTTAAAAGAAAGCGAAGGTGTTAGTCAGGATATTTTAAATGCATTAGAAAAAAGATACACGGAACTGGAGTTGAAGTTAGATGGCACCAATCGTTTGATGCTGGAGCAGCTTCCATTAAAAATTGAGCAATACAAAGCCGATTTTTATGAGTTCAAAGTGCGTGAAAAAATTCTAAAAATTCAGACTTACTCAGAGTCATTATCGAGACAACGAATACCGAAAGTTTCTTTTCCAAAATACAAAGCATGGGGTGATTTGCTGAGATGGCTTTTGCAGGAAAATGTTCCCGGTGAGTTTCCATTTACTGCGGGAGTGTTCCGCTTTAAGAGAGAGAATGAAGATCCAACCCGAATGTTTGCGGGTGAAGGCTGTCCGGAGCGAACTAACAAGCGTTTCCATTATGTTTCGTTGGGAATGCCTGCGAAGCGTTTATCGACTGCATTCGATTCGGTAACCTTGTATGGGCAAGATCCCGATCATCGTCCCGATATTTACGGTAAAATAGGTAATGCCGGAGTTTCGGTTTGTTGTTTAGATGATGCCAAGAAACTGTATTCAGGATTCAATTTATGCGATCCTGCGACATCGGTTTCTATGACTATCAACGGACCTGCATCAATCATTGCAGCCTATTTTATGAATGCTGCTATTGATCAGCAATGTGAACTTTACATTCAGCAAAACGGACTAACAGAAGAGGTCAATAAAAAAGTTGCTGCAATACATGCATCCCGCAAAGGAGTTTCAGCACCAAAATATAATTATCCGATTCCGGAGGGAAATAACGGTTTGGGATTAATGTTGCTGGGTATAACCGGTGATCAGGTATTGCCTGCCGATATCTACAACAAGATTAAGAAAGACACCTTAGCAAACGTCAGAGGAACGGTTCAGGCTGATATCTTAAAAGAAGATCAGGCACAAAACACGTGTATCTTCTCGACTGAATTTTCGTTGCGTCTGATGGGTGATATGCAACAATACTTCATTGATACCAACATCCGAAATTTTTATTCGGTGTCGATATCGGGATATCATATTGCTGAGGCAGGGGCTAATCCAATTACACAATTAGCATTCACACTAGCAAATGGCTTTACTTACGTAGAATATTATGTGAGTCGCGGTATGGATGTGAATGCCTTTGCACCAAATCTATCCTTCTTCTTTTCGAATGGTGTTGATCCGGAATATTCAGTAATTGGTCGCGTGGCGCGGAAGATTTGGGCCAAGGCGATGAAGATAAAATACAAGGCAAATGAGCGATCTCAGATGCTGAAATATCATATTCAAACATCGGGACGATCGTTGCATGCACAAGAGATCGACTTCAATGATATTCGAACAACGCTCCAGGCATTGTATGCAATTTATGATAACTGCAATTCGTTGCATACAAACGCCTATGATGAAGCAATCACCACTCCTACTGAAGAGAGTGTGCGAAGAGCGATGGCTATTCAGCTGATCATCAACCGCGAGTTAGGTCTAGCTAAGAATGAAAATCCGAATCAGGGATCCTTTATTATTGAAGAATTAACAGATCTTGTTGAAGAAGCGGTGCTGAGTGAATTCGATCGCATTACTGAACGCGGTGGTGTTTTAGGCTCAATGGAAACGATGTATCAGCGTGGTAAAATTCAGGAAGAATCACTGTATTACGAAACGCTGAAGCATACCGGAGAATTGCCGATCATAGGGGTGAATACCTTCTTATCATCAAAAGGATCACCTACCGTGATTCCAATGGAGGTAATCAGGGCAACCGAAGAAGAAAAGATGCAGCAAATTGAAACGCTGACGAATTTACATAAGCGAAATGCATCAACCAGTGAAAAACTGCTGCATGATTTGCAACTGGCGGCTATCCATAATGAGAATATGTTTGAGCACATTATGGAAGTATCGAAATATTGTTCACTTGGACAAATTACGGGTGCCCTATTTGAAGTAGGCGGACAGTACCGAAGAAACATGTAACATGTACCAATACATGACATCCAATATTAAACTAACCAATAAATAATTAAACATAAAAACAGCCAATGAAAAAATCAAATTTACTGATGGCATTACTGATTTCAGTTGGAATCGGTTTTGCATCTTGCGGAAGCAGCGAAAATAAAGAAGCTGCAACTCAACCGGAAGCAGTGGTAGCAATTAACACTACGAACGCTTATGTTTGTCCGATGAATTGCGAAAACAGCGCTAGTGATGCTCCTGGAAAATGTGTTGTATGCGGAATGGATCTGGTAAGCAATCCGAATTATGCCGGCACTACAACAGCAGTAGCTGATTCAGGAACAGTAACAACTGATTCTGTAGCAGCAACTACTAGCGGAGAAGAAAGTCATGATGATCATAGTGGGCACAATCACTAAGAGTTGCCATAAAAAAACCGCAGTGGGAACACTGCGGTTTTTTTATGAGTGACCAGTGAGCAGTGGGCAGTAGGCAGTTATCAGTTATCAGTTATCAATTATCAGTAAAGCGTTTAGTAGCTGGATTTTAAGTTTGCGTTTTTCAATTGTGATTAATTTTGTTGCTGCAAAAGGTGAAGGATTCTCGTTCTCAAGATGATTTCTATTGAGTATTGATTATCAAGAATTGAAAAGTGAATAATGGCATATTAGTCGAGATCAACCTATTTCAGGCTAGGTCAAAAATCCATTTATCATCTATCATCTATAATTTATCATCCTAACAAAATTTTCTTCTGAGCAGAAACAAAAAATCCTTAATCCTTAATCTTTAATTCTTAATCCTCATCTCTCCCTCTCCAGCCCGAAATATTCCACGGAGGAATGGACATAATCGGAATGAGAAGCAGAATGAGAACTGGAAATAGGGGGATGGAGAATCCGAACAATAATGCAGAGATGAGCAAAAGGAGCAGTATAAACTTCATCCCAATCAGAAATAAAAAATTCTTAATCTTTAATTTTTAATTCTTAATCCTACATGGAGGGCCGGGGTGAGGAGGTGTGAGAACCGGTTGCTACTAAAGGTGAAAGCTTCTCGTTCTCAAGATGATTTTTATTGAGTATTGATTAACAAGAATTGAAAAGTGAATAATGACATTTTTATTCGAATCTAGTATGACGTCTGAGCAGAATTCAATTTATCATCTATCATTTATCATCACAACGAAATTTTCTATTGTGCAGAAATTTATTGTTCGTGCACTGAACCCAGGTCCCCGCAAGAAGCTTCAGCTTTGATGCGGGGTCAATCTGAGCAGAGAAAGTTATAAAAAAAGCCCGCAGAAAATTTCTGCGGGCTTTTTTTATATGAATTTTGGCTTAGTATTCCCAGAGATCGTGCTCGAGGTTCGTAATATCCATTTTAATTCTTTCAGCTTCTACAAGAGCGTCCATACCTTGTTTATAATCTTCGATTCTTCGGTCGTAGACGTTATTCTCCTTATAGATGTAGCTTGAGAACATTCTTTTGAGGAATATATCATCCCAGGTACGTCGATCGGAATCATTTCCTCTCATGAACACTTCCTGATTAGCAAAAATCTTTCTTGCTTCGGGATAATAAATCCACATAATTGGAATTTTGAGATCACCTTCACGACGATTTCCTTTATCATCGACTGCATAAATAAGTGGAGCGATTCCGATGATTCTAACATCGATTACAGAGCGTTGTTTATCGAAGAACCATTCTTCTTTCACACGATAAGCGATAACGTTGGTAGTAGAGAACTCCCGAACGATAACGGTATCACGCGTAAGATACGGAGGTTCCGGATCTGTAATTTGAGTAGTATCGACACCTGCACCACCGATTCTTTGAAATTCTTCCCTGGTCATAGGGCTCATGAATTCCTCATCGAGATAAGCGGTAAGCGTACCTTCTTTAACGGCATTGTAAAGAATATCATTGAGACTAAGGCGATCATTGATTTTCTCTGTGGGATAATAGAATGGCAGGTTCATCTTTTCTTTAAGATCGATGATTCTCCAAACTTTTTTGGACCACATTACATCAGCTTCACGCAGGTAGGACAACTGCACAGGCTGCCTTACAGGCACATGTTCCCGTACATAAACACCATCGAGTACGTTTTGAGCCGACGCTGCCGTTGCAAACGATACGATAATGGAAAAGATAATTGCGATTCTTTTCATGATATCCTCCTTTTTTAGTTTCTTCTCAATTAATTATTGAAGTACAAAGTTTACAGAACCAAGAGAACGTGTTGTTCCATCGGGACCGGAAGCTTTGATATATTCAAAATACACTTTAGCACCTGGAGCAGAACCTGCGATTGCCTGTTTCATAGCCGGAGTAATCAGGTTATTAGGGGCATCGAGTTCAATTGGATCTTTACCTTTCTTAATCAGGGTCATACGGAACTTAGTAACTTTGAAATAAAGTTCGAAGTCGAAATTTTCCATGATTGAGTTCACTGAGGTAGCAGCAGCCAATTCAGCTTTATTGATTGGTCCGCCTTTTTTACCGTTGATCATAGCAACCGGATCGGGTACTCTTTTCACACGATATTTAAACTGGCCCATAGGTACATTTTTACCGTCAAGTTTAGCATTTACAGAAACTGTAGCTTCGCCTTGTGTTGTAGCTTTAGCGATGTATTTGCTGCTTCCGTTCTTAGCATCTTTTACGATAGTAACACCACCGCCGGTTACAGAAGCGGCAACATTAGCATCGGCAACACCAGGAACGGAAATCGACATTGGATTTTCAACACCGATATAAAGAACGTTCATTTTGTCAGCTGACACTACGGATGCTGGTTTAGCAGCGATGTATTCAGCTTCGAACTTATAATCTTTCACTGTGTTATCAGGATTTTTCACCTTGATAACACCGCCCCATTTTTTAAGACCTTCACTGCTGGGACGGGTAGAATATTTACCCATTCCACCTTCTACGGTAATAGGAGCACCACCAACGAGGATTTCAGGATTTGAAGTACTGCTGAATGCTGCCAGGAACACGTCAGCTTTATATTCCTGTCCGGTTAATACATAACTGGTAGGAGCAATCACGCGTGCTTCAAGAGCATCAAATTTAAAGCTGGAAGCATCGATACCTGTATACAGGTGGTTAATGATTTCAGACTCTACATTTCGTACGTCAGCCTGGAATTTTGTAAGGAGTGCGATAGTAGCAACTACAGGATTATGGTAGAAATTTGCCATTTCCCAGGTAGTTTTATTATCAGCAACCATATCAGGAGCTGGGTCTTTAGTATTCAGCAATGTTTCCAAACGTGGTCCAAAAAGTTTTTGATCTTCCGGAGTCAGGTTTTTAAGAACATTGGTCTTGAATTCAACGATTTTATTTTTGAACTCAGTTGCTTTGTGTCCGCGACCATCTGCTTTATCACCGCACATGATATTAGTTGGGACATCATAATCATCTTTCTTTTCTATGTTCCGCACTTCAGGAACCTTTGCATTTGCTTCCAATCCGTCAACAACTACGATCAGGTCTGTTTTCAATTTGTCGATATATGAAATCATATCGGCAGAAAGTTTTTTAGTTTTCTGAGCTTTGTCGTTGAAAGGGCCTACTTTTTTGGCATCATTAGCCATGGCCTTTTCAAAATCGGAATAAATTCTGGTATTTCTCGCTGTTGTATTCGTGTTTGAAGTTTCCAAACTATCATTAACGGTAACAAATGCGTTAATAATTTCTTTAGAAACGTTCAATGCGAGGAGTGCGGTCAATACTAAGTACATCATCCCGATCATTCGCTGCCTCGGGGATAGTTTACCACCTGCCATTGTTTATTCTCTCGTTTTTAGGTTAGTTAAAATTGGTTGATTTAGTTTGGTTTATTTATTCGGGTTCATGTTCATTGCTGAAAGCATGTTTCCGTAAACCGTATTGAGAGAAGTAAGGTTCTTAGCAAGTTTAGAAACTTCATCTTTGTATTTCTTAGTATCTTCAAGAGAAGCATTAAGACTTGACATAAGTTCATTGATACCATCATAGAACTTAGAAGTTTCTTTAAGGTGTTTATTAGAATCCTGTAATTGCAGTTCATAGATAGCATTCAGAGCTGCAAGGTTTTTACCTGCAGAAGACACCTGATCGCTGTAAACTTTTACATCGTCGGATGAAGTGCTCAGGCTATTCATAGCAGTAACTGCTTTATCGTAAGCACCGGCAAGATTTCCAACAGATTTAGAAGCATTCTGAACATTTTTCACATAATCATCAGTTGCAACACTTGCACTGGAGAGGTCGCTCATTTTAGCGGTATTTTCTCCCAATGTACGTAAGCCTGTTCCAAGACTTTGAATCAAATCCGGACCAATTTTAGCGTCAGATAATAATTTGTCAAGTTCCTGAGCAATTGGATCTGCTTTCTTTTTCTTGTGCTTGTCATGTCCTGGCTCATGCATTCCCGCAAGTTCAGGGTAAACCAATGACCAATCAACATCTTCATGAGGTGGTTCAAAGGCAGAGAAGAAGAAAATCACAGCTTCGGTAAGAAGACCGACTGTAAGCATCAGTCCGGCACCTTCCCAGTGCTGAATTTTAAAGAGGGCACCCACAATTACGATTGCAGCTCCGATACCATAGAGCTTTGCCATCATGTTTTTAAATCCCTTACTTTGGGTGATTGAAGCTAATCCCATAGTGTTTTTAGATGTTTTAAGTTAGTATTTAAGTTGGTTAGATTAAGAATTAGGCAAAGGTAATTATCAGAAATCAGATTTATCGCGACCCATGAAGTCCATTACACATCTGAAACCGACATAACATTTTGAAGTATCCTGATATTCATAAGAACGTGTTCCGGTCTGTAAAAAGTATCCAACATCTTTCCAGGATCCACCACGAATAACTTTTCGTTTAAGAGCAGGAGGGTCAGATTCTTTTGACTCGTAGGTATAATCAGGATTCAGGTCGTGCTGAAAATTAAACGCAGATTCGTCGTATGCATTGCTTGTCCACTCAGAAACATTTCCGGACATGCAATACAAGCCATAATCGTTAGGCCAGTAAGAGGTTACTTTAACGGCATAGAATCCGCCGTCATCTAAGTAATTACCACGCATAGGTTTAAAGTTTCCAAGGAAACAACCGCGGCTGTTACGGATATAAGGACCTCCCCAAGGGTAAGGCGATAAATCGAGACCACCACGAGCGGCATATTCCCATTCTGATTCAGTTGGAAGGCGGAAATCCTGAACAAACGATTCGCCGTTATCATTCAGATAACTATTCAGCAACTGGGTTCTCCAGATACAGAATGCGCGGGCTTGTTTCCAGTTCACACCAACCACAGGATATTCATCGTAGGATGGATGCCAGAAGTACATATTAGTAATAGGATCATTAAAAGAATAGGTGAAATCATGAATCCAGGCAAGGGTGTCGGGATAAACATTAATCACATCTCTCTTAATAAATACAGAACGATCTGTCTTTCCTTGCTCGCGGCTTGAACGTTGAGCAGCTTCATGCAGGTCGATCCAGTAGTATTCGAAATTCAGTTTACGGGAATCTATTTCCTTACGGCGATAGAAACGTTCAGCTTCAGGGAGATAGAGTTCATTTAATGTTTCCACATTCTCTTCATCTTCCCAGTCAATCTTCTTTCTCCAGTTGATACGTTCGCCGTATTCACCTTCATCCACCAGGTGTTCTCCACCAATTAGCCGATGAGCTAATGAATCGCGCACCCATTCTACGAACTGGCGGTATTCATTGTTGGTAATCTCGGTATTATCCATATAAAAAGCGTGTACCGATACTGAACGGCTTTGCGCAACCTGCGCATAAGGAACGTCCTGGTCGCTGGGTCCCATATTATAGGAGCCGGAAGGAATAAATACCATGCCGTATGGATCGGCCTGATACCATCGTTCCCGATTGCCTGCCCCCACCAGCTGACCGCGGTTACCACCACCACAACTGCTGAGTATCAGCAAGATTGCAGAGTAAATGATCAGTCTTTTCATGTTCCGCTATTTAGGTTTATTTTCAAGTAGTCGATGTAATTGTTCCAGTAACGTTGGAACCACCCTGTTATTTTGCTTGTAAGTACTCAGTTTTCAGGATTAACAGGTATTAACGGTGAATCCAAAAATAGGTTACTTCCAGATGTAATTGTTGCAAAATATTAGAGAAATCTTACGTTTCTGATGATAGGATTAATCTTTTTCTTGAATTTATAACAGTATCCAAGCATTATTTCATGGGTACCATCGCTGTAATCTTTCAGATCGGAGGTGGTCATGTCATATGAGTATCCCAGGCGAAGGTTGGGGGTTATATTGAGTCCGGCCATCAAAACAATAGCGTCCTCAAGCCTGTAGGATCCACCGACCCAGAAGCGGTTATTAAAGTGAAGATTGGCATTAATGTCCGCCTGAGTCTGGTCGCCGGTGTTTTTCACATGAAATGATGGTATCAGGGAAATTGCCGGAGAAAACTCGAAACGATATCCTCCCATGAAATAGTAATGACGAGCCATTTCAGTAGTGAAATCACCGTAATCTACTTCACTCTCAAGGATATGAGACATAGATGCTCCTAAATATAACTTATCAGAATTGTAATAAATACCGGCACCAAGGTCAGGGAATACACTTCCTGAAACAGAAGATGTTGGAATAACCTGATCATTTGGATCATTGAATTTGAAATCACCATCAAGTGATTTTTGTAAAATTCCAAAATCAGCACCAATCGCTAAGTTACCCTGACCGATATTGAAACGGAAGGCATAAGCCAGCTTTGCTGAAAATGTATTTTCAAAACCAAGTTCATCAGCAGCAAGAATGGTCAAACCTAAACCTCCATGAAGGAAATTTACTGGAGCATCAATGCTAAATAAACCTGTTTTAGGAGCTCCATCGAAACCAGTCCACTGATTTCTGTATAACAAGGTACCACAGATACCATCACTACTTCCCGCATAAGCCGGGTTGGCATGCAGTCTGTTGAACATGTTCTGACTGAATTGCGGATCCTGCTGACCAAAGGTTGCGGTAGACGCTGAAATGATAAACAGTGCAAGGGATAAAAGTTTCTTCATAATGCAAGTGCTGTCGTTAGGTTGACTCGGTACTTTTTTGGGCTAATGACTATAATCAGGGGGCTAAAGTAACTAAAATTTTATTTCAAATACAAAAAGTGAAATTGTTTTTTCGTTTTCTGTTTCCGCCAATTTCACCTTAATAATACTACTTATGAACAGGTTAATAAGTAGATAATATGTTTATTTTCAATTATATAAGATGTCAAATATGAACATTTTTAATAACTCAAACTATTTAACTCCAATAGAATAAATTCTATTCAAGAGTTTGGGTTCGGCAACCTAAACGGAATAAATCCGGATTAAACAGCCATAAATCAACAGTAATTTATTTCAGGGAAACCGGATCAGGATAACTTTTGGAAAGCCTGCCAGTAACGGTCGGGCATTTCGTTCTGACATGCCTGTTGGTAGTCTTTGTAAGAACAAGGCAGGAAATTATGCCTGCTGAAGCGGTTACTTTTCCCTTGTACCGGCATTTCCATCCACCAGCGGCCTGTAGTTTTGTGTTTAAGAAACACCAGTTCGCTGCCATTTGCATCGAGGGTAACCGTATATGTGATGAATCCATTATGATTCAGCATAGGAATATCATTCTTACGATTGGTAAACCCTTCAATAAAGTACCAGATCATCTGTGCAACCAGGTGAGCAGTTTGCTGATTCAGGTCGGCATTCAGATCATATTCAAAAATCCCTGCAGCTGTTAACCGGTCATTCAACCCTGCATACATCATTGCCTGACAAGCCTCCTCCCCTGCCATACCATTTGGCGAGGGATTTGCAGAACCGGGTGCATCAGATTGTCTGATTACAGACAAATCCACAGTTAACATATCGGCACTTCTTATTACAGGTTCTATTTCTGTAATATCGGAGCGTACCATTCCAACCCGGTAAGCATCAAAATAGAGTTTATTCATCAGATCAACCGAAGCTGCACCAACGAAGTATGTCTGGTAACCTATATTACTGAAGTTAAAGAGGTAGTTAGGTTGTTGTAAAACAATTTTTCCTAACCAGGTATGACTGTTTAACGATTCTTCGGGTAAACCCAAATCGAAACGCGCATCTAGTCCAACCAGATTAATTATCTGTTCAAAATTTTTATAAGCATTAAACTGAGCAACGGCAATATCCTGTGATCCGCCAATAATTAATGGAATTACAGCTTTGCGCAACAGTGCAGTGACTATTTCAGTGAGTGCATAGTAGGTGTCTTCAACTGTATTGCCGGGTTTCAAATCACCAAGATCAACAACTACAGCACTGCCTTCATGTTTTTTTAAACGGTAAAGTTTTTCACGAATGGCATCAGTGCCTTTGCGGAATTCGCGGTTAAAGGCAGAGCCGCGATATTCATTTACACCGATGATGGCAATTTGAGCCCCCAACAAATCAGGGAATCCACTTTCGAAAGTATAGATGCGTACCGCTGAAGCAAGAGAATCAGAGATATTATCACGTTGAAATGCTATGCCGGGGTCACTGACCGGATTAAAGAATTCAGGCTTTAACATAACAATTAACGCTTACCTGATTTTTTTTTAGCTGCCGGTTTAGCTGCCTTTTTCGCAGGAGCTGTCTTTTTAGCTGTTGCCGTTTTTTTTGCGGGAGCGGCCTTTTTTGCTGGAGCAGCTTTTTTCACCGCTGTGCGGGATGGTGCAGCAGCAACTTTAGCAGGAGCAGGTTTAGCAGCAACTTTTTTAGCTGGAGCCGATTTTTTAGCAGCAGTTTTCTTTTTTGCTGCAGCCTTTTTAGGTGCTGTTTTTGCAGGAGCCGCTTTAGTGTCTATATTCTTTTTGGCAAATCGTCCAAAGCGACCCTTAGGTGCATCGGGAGTATCTTTTTCCAAACGAACACAATCAGCGTAAGTAATTTTTTCAGGTTCCAGATCTTTAGGAATCTTGATATTTTTCTTACCAAAAACGATATATGGTCCCCAACGGCCTTTCAGCACTTTTACTTCTGGATTTTCATCGAACAACTTAATAGTTTTCTCGCTGTCAGATTTCCTTTTTGCTTCTATGAGTTCTATAGCCCGGTCGATATCTATAGTGTAAGGATCATCGGTTTTGGGGATAGAAACAAACATGCTGTTATGTCGCACAAATGGACCGAACCTTCCGATTCCGATGACCACTTCTTTCTCTTCATAATCACCCAGATTCCGTGGCATCTTGAACAAATCGAGAGCCATTTCAAGAGTTATTGTTTCGAGACGCTGATCAGATCTCAGTTTTGCATATTGTGGTTTTTCATCATTTTCATCGACACGCATTTGAACAAGGGGACCAAATCTTCCGATACGTGCGGAAACAATTTTGCCTGAGACTGGATCTTTGCCCAGAATTCGTTCTCCGGTTGCACGCTCTGTATTTTTTTCGGTGTGTTCAACAGTCTTGTGGAAAGGCTTATAAAATTCCCCGATCATTTTACTCCAGGCAATTTTTCCTTCAGCAATCTCATCGAATTCTTTTTCAACCTGAGCAGTAAAATTGTAATCGAGGATCACTTTAAAATTCTCTACCAGAAAATCGTTTACAACTGTACCGATATCTGTTGGGAACATTTTGGATTTTTCAGCACCCGTAATTTCAGTTTTCACTTCCGTTGCCAGCTGATTATTTTTCAATCTGATGATTGTAACATTCCGTTCTCTTCCCTGTCGATCTTCTTTAATCACATAACCTCTTTTCTGAATAGTAGAAATGGTTGGTGCATAAGTAGATGGTCGGCCGATACCAAGTTCTTCCAGTTTCTTTACCAGACTTGCTTCGGTATACCTTGCCGGCGGATAAGTAAACTTTTCGGTAGCAGTTAATTCATTCAGTTGCAAAACCTGGCCAACATTCAGCGGAGGCAACAATCCTTCCGGTGCATCATCGGTATTTTCTTCATCAGATGATTCCATGTACACCGTGAGAAAGCCATCAAACTTTACCACTTCACCGGTAGCGGTGAAAATATCTTTTGAATTAGAGGTAGCAACCGAAACAATAGTTTTCTCCAGTTGTGCATCGCTCATTTGTGATGCGATACTTCTTTTCCAGATCAGTTCATACAATCTTTTTTCATTATAATCACCATCAACAGTTGACTGTTCAAAATACGTTGGTCTGATTGCTTCGTGAGCTTCCTGTGCGGATGCAGACTTCGTTTTATACTGTTTTGGATTGGAATATTGGGGGCCGTATTGCTTAGTGATTTCCGCTTTAGCTGCATCGAGTGCAGTCTGGCTTAAATTCACCGAATCGGTTCTCATATAAGTGATCTTTCCCGATTCGTATAGCTTCTGCGCAATAAGCATGGTTTGTGCAACTGAGAAACTCAATTTACGACTTGCCTCTTGTTGGAGCGTTGAAGTAGTAAATGGTGCTGAAGGTGATTTCTTAGCCGGTTTCTTTTCAAGGTTAGAGATGGTAAACTTGGCTCCTTTACATGTTTCTAGGAATGCTTCTGCTTCAGCTTTGGTTTTAAAACGGTTAGGAAGTTCGGCCTTTAAAACTGACTTCCCTCCTTTTCCATCTTCAACCATAAAAATAGCCACCACTTTAAACGAACTGGCGGTTTGATGTGATTCCACATCTCTTTCGCGCTCTACGATAAGGCGTACGGCAACTGACTGAACCCTTCCTGCAGATAAAGATGGTTTAATTTTCTTCCAGAGAATTGGAGAAAGTTCAAAACCCACCAAACGATCGAGAATTCTTCTGGCCTGCTGAGCATCTACCAGATGTTTGTCGATTTTCCTTGGATTTTGAATTGCCGACATGATAGCCGGCTTTGTAATCTCGTGAAAAACAATCCTTTTGGTATTACTTTCCTTTAATTTCAGTGTTTCGTATAAGTGCCAGGAAATTGCTTCTCCTTCCCGGTCCTCATCCGTTGCCAACCATACGGTGCGGGCATTTTTGGTGAGACGGGTGAGTTCGGCGATAACGGCCTTTTTATCCTCACTGATTTCATATTTGGGCAAGAAATTATTCTCAATATCGATAGCTTTATCGCTCTTAGCGAGATCCCTAACGTGACCGTAACTCGACTTCACCACAAAATCCTTCCCGAGGAAACCTTCAATAGTTTTAGCTTTCGCCGGGGACTCCACAATAACCAGATTATCTGCCATTTTGTAAACTAAAATTTAAACTAATAATAAGTGCCGCCACATTTTAAAACGGCGGGCAAAGTAAAGAATTAAAATTAGAAACCTCCAAATGAGGCCTAAAAGTGACATTTTGTCAGATGCTCAAAAATCACTAATTTTGTCCAAAAGTAACAAAAAAACTAATGATTCAGGAAAATAAAGTCATTGATGAATCGCGCCAGGGCGAGGCAGTGATGGTTGAAAGTACGATGAGTCAAGGCACCCGAAAACTCTATTTGGAGAGCTACGGTTGTGCAATGAATTTCTCTGATAGTGAGATAATTGCGTCAATTTTGACGAAACATGGATATGAAACAACCACCGATGAATCGGAGGCAGATGTTGTATTTTTGAACACCTGTGCAATCCGGGAAAACGCCGAATTGCGGGTTCGGCAGCGTTTGACCGAGTTTAAAAAAAGGAAACAGCAAAAGCCGGATTTAATAATTGGGGTTTTGGGCTGCATGGCAGAAAGATTGAAGTCGAAACTTTTGGAAGAAGAGAAATTAATCGACATTGTAGCGGGTCCGGATTCATATCGGGATTTGCCAAAACTCATTGAATCGGTTGACAGTGGTCAGAAGGCGGTAAATGTATTATTATCGCGTGAAGAGACCTACGGAGATATCAGTCCGGTTCGTTTGGGAAGCAATGGAGTTACCGCTTTTGTCTCTATTACCAGAGGATGTGATAATATGTGTTCATTTTGCGTTGTTCCCTTCACCAGAGGTCGTGAAAGAAGCCGTGATCCGGAATCGATTGTTGCAGAAGTACGCGACTTGTTTGAAAGAGGCTATCGTGAAATTACTTTACTGGGGCAAAATGTAGATTCCTATATATGGGCCGGAGGCGGTTTAAAGAAAGAAATCCTTACTGAGGAGCAGAGACAGGCAAGCACTTCATTTGCCCAGTTAATGGAACAGGTGGCATTGGTTTCACCCGAATTAAGAGTTCGGTTTTCTACATCCAATCCACGTGACATGACCGATGAGGTATTGCATGTAATTGCCAGGTATGATAATATTTGTAAGTACATACATTTACCGGTTCAATCGGGGAGTACGCAGGTTCTGCATCGAATGAATCGTGGATATTCCAGAGAAATGTATATGGAGCGTATTGAAGCCATCCGGAGAATACTTCCGGGATGTTCCTTGTCGACTGATACCATTTCCGGGTTTTGTGGTGAGACTGAAGAAGATCATCAGGAAACCTTATCACTTATGAAATGGGTGGGATACCAATTTTCATACATGTATAAATATTCAGAACGTCCGAGAACACAAGCGGAACGTGAATATAAAGATGATGTAGATGAGTCTGTAAAAAGCAGACGACTTGCAGAAATTGTTGCACTACAGCAATCGTTATCGAAAGAAAAAACATTTGCAATGAAAGGTCAGGTACATCGTGTATTAATTGAAGGCCCATCAAAAAAATCGGCTGAATATTTAATGGGTCGAACCACAGGAAATATTGTAATGGTATTTCCTGCAGGAAACCATAAGAAGGGTGAATATGTAGATGTGTATGCATCAGATTGCACAGCTGCAACATTAATAGGAGAAGTAGTTAACAAGGCCTAGCTTTTAAACTAACAAAGAATGAATATTCAGGATATAAAGCAACGATTTGGTATTATAGGTCATTCACCTTTATTGGATCATGCTATAGATACAGCGCGACAAGTTGCTCCAACTGATATTACGGTATTGATAACCGGAGAAAGCGGAACGGGAAAAGAAGTTTTTCCTCAAATCATACATCAACTGAGTGCTCGCAAACATGGTCCTTATATAGCTGTGAATTGCGGAGCTATTCCTGAAGGAACAATTGATTCAGAATTATTCGGGCACGAAAAAGGAGCGTTTACAGGAGCTCATGAAGCGCGCAAAGGATATTTTGAAGTGGTGAATGGGGGAACTATTTTTCTGGATGAAGTTGCAGAATTACCATTGCTGACACAAGTGCGTTTATTGCGTGTACTTGAGAGTGGTGAATTTTTAAAAGTTGGTTCATCTAAAAGTTTAAAGACTGATGTTCGTGTGGTTGCTGCAACCAATGTAAACTTGCCTGAAGCGATTCACAACAACAAGTTTCGTGAAGATTTATATTACCGTCTTAACACTGTTCCTATTCAGGTTCCTGCTTTGAGACAGCGTAAAGAAGACATACATTTATTATTCCGAAAATTTGCAAACGACTTTGCCGAGCGATACAAAATGCCGACAGTGGTTTTGCAGCCGGATGCGATGCAGCTATTGAGTGATTACCGCTGGCCGGGAAATGTGCGTCAATTAAAAAACGTTACCGAGCAGCTTTCTATTCTGGAAAGGCAGAAAAATATCAATGCTGAAATCCTGATGAAATATATTCCTCAGGATACAGGAAGTCGCCTGCCTGTTTTGGTGAAAGATGAAAACAAGGGAGGTGATTTTTCAGAAAGGGAACTGCTGTATAAAGTCCTTTTTGAGATGAAAAAAGACATTGTAGACTTGAAGAAACTTGTAGCGGAATTGATATCAGAAGGCAATATTCCAGGATCAATTCATGAAAACAATTCGCAGATTATAGACAAGCTATATCAGGAATTCAGTCCGGGAATTTCGGTTTCACAGCCGCAGGCTATTTCCATTCAGCAGGTGAGTGATTCACCACATGAGGAATTGGCTGAAGAGTTGCTTTCGCTGGAAGAAAAAGAAAAAGAAATAATTAAAAGGGCTATAGAAAAGCATCGAGGAAAACGCAAGTATGCGGCTAAGGAGCTGGGAATATCAGAACGGACTCTTTACAGGAAAATTAAAGAATACGATATTAAATAATTGCTGAGCATATGCGAAAACTAGTTGCATCTTTACTCCTGCTTACCTCCTGTTTGGCAATTACCGGATGTGGCGTTTATTCATTTACCGGAGCTTCCATTTCTCCTGAAATCAAGACCATTTCAATAGCCAGTTTTCCTAATCAGGCATCGCTGGTACAGCCCTCCTTGAGTCAGGTTTTCACGGAAAAGTTGAAGGACAAATTTGTTTCGCAGACTAACCTCACGCAAATCAATTCTTCCGGTGATATCAGCTTCGAAGGATACATCAGTGACTACAATAGTCAACCCACAGCGATTCAGGGAAATGAGCAAGCTGCATTAAACCGCTTAACTATTACCGTAAAAGTAAAATTCATCAATACCAAAGATGAAAAGCAAAACTTCGAAAGTTCATTTTCGCGGTTTGCTGATTATGATTCCAAACAAAATCTGAGTACAGTTGAGAACCAGCTCATAAGTGAAATCTGCACCCAGCTGGTGGATGATATTTTCAATAAAGCAATGATTAACTGGTAGCAAAATGACGAAAGAACAATTCATACAACTGCTTCGTAAGCCTGCTACCATCAATCTGAATCTGGTTTCAGAGCTGGAAGATATTACTGAAAGATTCCCTTACTATCAGAATGCACATTTACTTCTTGCCAAGCAATATCAGGGTCACGAGAACATTCGTTTTGAAAGTTATCTGCGCAAAGCATCGGCTTATGCACCAGACCGAACTGTCTTGTACCGACTGATCAAAGAAGAAATACCTGAAGTCATCCACATGGAGGCCGTTCACGAAAAAATTCAGGAACCGGCTGCGGAGATGGAATCTGTAAATGTTCAACAGGTTGAAAATACAGCCGCTGATACAACAGAAAAAGAGCCAATTGAAAGCACTCCACTTCTTCATGTTGTAAAAGAAGAAGCTGAGAATATTTCTGAAAATACAGTTGATCCAAGAGCAATAATTGAACAGCGTTTGCGCGAATTGAATGGTGAAAAAAACGAAGTAATAGCAACACCTTCAAAAGCTGAAGAACAAAAAGAGCAATTAATATCTTCCGAGCCACCTGTGCCAGAAACAGTGGTTCAAACACCGGAAGAAACGGGGCCAATAAACATTGAAACACTTTATCAGGAAAGACAGGAAAAAACGGAGTCGACATCAGGGAATGAATCGAAGCCGGTTAATAAAGAACCGGGGGCACATTCATTTGCCGAATGGTTGCAATTAAAGCGGGTGCCGGTAGTTCCGGTTGAAAAGATCAATGAACTGAAGCCGGAGGAGGTTCAGCCAACTATAGAACCAGTAGTTCCAAAAAAGGAAAAGGTTACAGATCATATCATTGAACGATTTATTCAGAGTGAGCCGAGGATCGTTCCTGCGAAAAGCGAATTTTATTCGCCGGGCAACATGGCCAGAAAAAGCCTTGTTGAGCATGGAGATCTAATTTCCGAGACATTGGCCCGGATTTATGCCCAGCAAGGGAATTTGCGCAAGGCAATTGAAACTTATGAGCGATTAAAGTTGAAAATTCCGGAAAAAAGTACTTACTTTGCAGCCCTCATAAAGGAATTAGAGCAAAAAGGAAGCTCGTAACAACATCTATTACACTGATTATAAATAAATTATAAACAAAATGTATACTGCAATAACTGTTTTCATCATTATCATTTGCCTCCTTCTAGCATTGGTAGTATTAGTACAAAATTCAAAAGGCGGAGGCTTAGCATCAGGCTTTAGTTCTTCGAATCAGATCATGGGAGTTCGTAAAACCACGGATGTATTAGAAAAACTAACCTGGGGATTAGCGATTGCACTTATGGTATTCAGCATTGCCGGTACCATGGTAATGCCGAAAACACAAGAAGCAGAAACCACTTCGGTTATTCAGGAACAAATTGATAATGCGGCAGTTCCAACACAAGGAGTGCCACAAGCGCCACCAGCGGGACCAGCAGATGGTCAGCCAGCGGGGCAACCAGCTGAGCAACCTGCTCAATAATCGGCTACAACCCTATAAAAGGTGTCACAGACTGTCAGTTTGACAAACTTCTGTGACATCTTTTTTTTTGATCACTGCCATGACCTGTAAAACTGGCACAAAAGACCTGTTGGCACAGTAGATGCAGGGGCTTAGGCCTAAGAAAACAATCATAAAAACAACCCTAAAAAATCAATACAAACATGAGCAAAATTAAGATTACACCATTAGCCGACCGGGTAATAGTTGAGGTTTCGGCTGCTGAGGAAAAAACCAAGAGCGGGATCATTATTCCTGACACGGCAAAAGAAAAGCCACAGCAGGGAAAAGTGATTGCAGTAGGCACAGGTAAAAAAGATGAGCCAATGACCGTTAAAGTTGGCGACACCATTTTATATGGTAAATATGCAGGCACAGAAATCACCCATGAAGGGAAAGAATATCTGATCATGCGTGAGTCTGATATTTTCGCAGTTATCTAATTTCCGATTTCATCTAAATCCATTAAATTAACTATTCTTAAATCTATAAAAACAAAATGGCAAAAGATATCACCTTTAACCTTGAAGCACGTGATGCTCTGAAAAGAGGCGTTGACGCTTTAGCGAATGCAGTAAAAGTTACTCTTGGACCAAAAGGTCGTAATGTAATTATTGACAAAAAATATGGTGCACCTTCGATCACTAAAGACGGTGTTAGTGTTGCTAAAGAAATTGAATTGAAGCATCCTGTTGAAAACATGGGAGCACAAATGCTGAAAGAAGTTGCATCAAAGACTGCAGATGTTGCAGGAGATGGAACAACTACAGCTACTGTACTTGCACAGGCTATCATCACTGCAGGATTAAAAAATGTTGCTGCTGGAGCAAATCCAATGGATTTGAAACGCGGAATCGACAAAGCAGTAATCGCAGTAATCGAGAATCTTAAAAAGCAAAGCAAATCGGTTGGTGACGACAATAAAAAAATTGAGCAGGTTGCTACAATTTCCGCAAACAGCGATCATGAAATTGGTAAGCTGATTGCTAAGGCAATGGAAAAAGTAAAAAAAGAAGGTGTTATCACAGTTGAAGAAGCAAAAGGAACAGAGACTACAGTTGAAGTAGTTGAAGGTATGCAATTCGACCGTGGTTACATTTCTCCATACTTTGTAACCAATGCCGACAAAATGGAAGCAGTACTGGAAATGCCATACATTTTATTGTATGACAAAAAAGTTTCCAATATGAAAGAATTACTTCCTGTATTAGAGAAAGTTGTTCAAACAGGAAAACCACTTTTGATCATTGCTGAAGATGTTGACGGAGAAGCATTAGCAACTCTTGTTGTAAACAAAATCCGCGGTTCACTGAAAATTGCTGCTGTTAAATCGCCAGGCTTTGGTGATCGCAGAAAAGCTATGATGGAAGATATTGCAGTGCTTACCGGAGGAACAGTAATTTCTGAAGAACTGGGCTTCAAACTGGAAGATGCAGATCTTACCAAATTAGGTAAAGCAGAAAAAATCACTATTGACAAAGACAATACAACTGTTGTTGGTGGTTCAGGTAAAAAAGCAGATATCACTGCACGTGTAAATCAGATTAAAGCTCAAATCGAGACTACAACTTCTGATTATGATAAAGAAAAACTTCAGGAACGTCTGGCGAAACTTGCCGGTGGTGTTGCAGTTCTTTATGTAGGCGCTGCTACTGAAGTAGAAATGAAAGAAAAGAAAGATCGTGTTGATGATGCACTTCATGCAACCCGTGCTGCTGTTGAAGAAGGAATTGTACCAGGTGGAGGCGTTGCTTACATCCGTGCAATAAAGGCGATTGAAAACCTGACCGGAATCAATGAAGATGAAAACACAGGTATTGCAATTATCCGTCGTGCGCTTGAAGAGCCATTGCGTCAGATTGTTGCTAATGCAGGTGGTGAAGGTTCAATTGTAATCCAGAAAGTTCGCGAAGGAAAAGACGATTATGGTTACAATGCACGCACTGAAGTTTATGAAAAAATGCTTGCTGCAGGTGTTATCGATCCTACTAAAGTAACTCGTGTTGCTTTAGAGAACGCTGCATCAATCGCAGGTATGTTGCTTACAACTGAATGTGTTCTTGCAGAAGTAAAGGAAGATAAAGCTCCGGCAATGCCAGCAGGTATGGGCGGAATGGATGGAATGATGTAAGAGTGATCAGTGAGGAGTGATTAGTGAGGAGTGATCAGTGAGGAGTGATTAGTGATCAGTGATCAGTATTCTTCAATTTATCATCTATCATTTATCATCTATCATTTATCATCTATCATCTATCATCTATCATTGGAATAAATCCTTAATCTTCTAAAATAAAAAAAGGCTTCCTTTGAAGCCTTTTTTTATTTTAGAAATATCTCGGTGTGACAACCTTTTTCTTATTGAAGGAGAAATCGTATCCCAGATGAATTTCGTGTGTTCCGTTGTTGTAGTTATTCAGTTCGGTTAGGGTGTAATCGTACGAATAACCGATACGCAATTGCGGGGTAATCTGGAACGTGGCAAGTCCTGCGAAGGAATCTTCTGTACGGTAGCTTACACCTAGCCAGAATACATCCTTTAACAATGCATGAAGTGTGATATCGGCAATCAGTGGTGCTCCTGAAACAGCTTTCACCATTACAGACGGTTTTAATTTCACTGATTCAGAAACCGGAAATACATAT
>CAUJFJ010000187.1 GCA_963169675.1 Bacteroidota bacterium | reverse complement strand
TCCGGACAACGTTTTGTGATTTTGGGAATTTTTACGGTGGTGATTTTCATTTACCTGGTTCGATTATTTTATATACAGGTAATTGATGATAGCTATAAATTGTCGGCCAACAACAATGTATTAAGATATATTAACGAATATCCTGCCCGAGTATTGTTTTATGACCGTACCGGAAAATTGTTGGTATACAATGAGGCGGTTTATGATCTAATGGTTATTCCCAAACAGGTGAAAGATTTTGATACGACTTCCTTTTGTGATATTGTAGGAATTACCAAGGAAGATTTCGTGAAAAAATTAAAGAAAGCCAGAGGTTATTCCCCTGTAAAGTCCTCGATTTTTGAAAAGCAGTTGTCGGCAGAAACTTATGCCGTTTTACAGGAAAAGCTCTTTAAATTTCATGGCTTTTATGTACAACCAAGAACTTTAAGAAAGTATCCTAACAAAGTTGCCGGCCACACGCTTGGATACATTGGTGAGGTCGATGATAAACTGGTAGCAAAGAATCCTTATTATCAGTCGGGTGATTACATTGGTATCAGTGGTCTCGAGCAATCTTATGAAGAAGAATTACGAGGACAACGTGGTGTTCGTATTGTGATGGTAGATGTATTCAACCGGGAGAAAGGAAGTTTTTCAAATGGTGAATATGATTCAGCAGCAGTCTCTGGACAAAACCTGGTTACAACGCTCGATCTCGAATTGCAAATGTTGGGCGAACAACTGTTGGAAAATAAAATTGGAAGTGTGGTTGCTATTGAACCTTCCACCGGAGAAATTCTTGCAATTGTAACCAAGCCCGGCTATGATCCTAATTTGCTTGTTGGAAGGGTGCGTTCTAAAAATTATTCTCAATTATTGAAAGATGAACTAAAGCCGCTGTTTAATCGTGCTATGATGGCATACTATCCTCCCGGTTCCACATTCAAACTGGTAAATGCACTTATAGCACAGCAAGAAGCAATTATAACACCTGCAACTGTTTTCCCTCACTCTTTTGTAGTAGGTAGTAAATCGGTTAAGTGTCACCCGCATCCCGGCGGCTTAGGCTTGGAAGGAGCTGTTCAATATTCGTGTAATCCTTATTTCTGTAATACCTTCCGGGCCTTTGTCGATAATCGAAAATTTGTCACCAGTGAGAACGGTTATAAATTATGGCGCGATTACGTCCTTAGTTTTGGTATTGGCAGAAAGATTGGTGTCGATTTACCTCATGAATTAAAAGGAAATGTACCCACTGTCGATTTTTATGACCGTTATTATGGTAAAGGAAGATGGAAAGCTTCAACCATTTTTTCATTAGGAATCGGACAAGGTGAGCTTGGAGTTACTCCTCTGCAGATGGCAAATATTATGTGCATAATTGCCAACAAAGGCTACTATTATACTCCACATATCGTAAAGAAGATTGGTGACAAGGCTAACACTACGCGAAATCTTGCAGAAAAACATGTCACTATGGTTAATGCATCTCATTTTATTGCTATTCAGGATGGCATGCAAAAAGTTGTGGAGGCAGGTACTGCAAGGGTTGCCCGTTTCGGCGATTTTGTAATTTGTGGAAAGACCGGAACGGCACAAAATCCACATGGAAAAGATCACTCACTTTTTGTGGCTTTTGCACCTCGCGAAAATCCCAAAATTGCCATTGCCGTAATGGTGGAGAATTCCGGGTTCGGTGCAACTTGGGCTGCACCAGTTGCAAGTCTCATGATGGAAAAATATTTAACCGATTCTATTTCGAGACCTGAATTGTATGAGCGCATGATTAAGGGTAATCTTTTGCCAACAAGGAAAGATTCGCTGTTTAAGAAAACCGATAAACCTAAGGTTCCCGAATTGGAATCTGAAGAGGATGTGATTGTTGATATTAAAACAGATCAACCATGAGGAAACAGAAAAGCATCTTCGAAAATATCGATTGGCTGATCGTCGGAATTTATCTGGCATTGGTACTGATTGGCTGGGTGAATATTTATGCCGCGGTATATAACGAAGATCATAAATCGATTCTCGATATTTCTCAGAACTACGGCCGGCAAATGATCTGGATTGGAACTTCACTGGTGTTGGCTATTTTCATCCTGGTGATTGATGGCAAGTTCTTTGAAGCATTTGCTTATCCAATTTACGGTTTTGTACTCTTAATTCTGGTCGCAGTATTGTTATTCGGTAGAGAAGTTGCCGGTTCTAAATCCTGGTTCGAAATTGGTGCTTTCAGGTTACAACCTGCCGAATTCGCCAAGTTTGCCACCAATATGGCTCTCGCAAAATATTTGAGTACCGTGAATATTAATATGAAAGATTTTCGTACCAAACTGGTGGCCGGTACATTCATAATCATACCAATAGCAATGATCTTGCTACAAAACGACACTGGATCAGCACTCGTTTTTTGTTCTTTTATTTTCGTTTTGTATCGCGAAGGGTTGTCTCAAAATGTATTGATAATTGGTTTCTTTGCTGTACTGTTGTTTGTTTTGGCATTAATGGTTTCGAAAATAATAATTGTAAGTGTACTAGCCGGTATAGCTGTCCTTGCAATTGCACTATTGCGGAAAACAAGAAAAAATATTATTACAATTTCTGTTATCCTGGCCTTGGCAGCGGGAGTAGTATTTAGCGTCGATTATTTTTTTCATAATGTTCTGGAGCCGCATCAAAAGCAGCGAATCAATGTGCTTCTTGGAAAAGATACCGATCTGAAAGGTGCCGGTTATAATGTTAATCAAAGTTTAATTGCAATCGGTTCAGGTGGCATAACAGGCAAAGGTTTTTTAAACGGAACACAAACCAAGTTTGACTTTGTTCCGGAGCAAAGTACCGATTTCATTTTTTGTACGGTAGGAGAGGAGTGGGGATTTCTTGGGTCTTTGGTAATACTCGGATTATTTACTGCGCTGCTTTATCGTATACTATTTATTGCAGAACGACAGAAGTCGGATTTTACACGGATTTATGCTTATGGTGTAGCTTCCATTTTATTCATCCACCTGATGGTAAATATTGGAATGACTATAGGATTATTGCCTGTAATTGGAATTCCTTTGCCTTTCCTCAGTTATGGTGGTTCATCTTTGTGGTCATTCACCATTCTGCTATTTATTTTGGTGAAGCTCGATAGTTACCGGACTTTTATTCTGCGTTAACTAATCCGATTTACGAATAGCATAAATCATTTCATCAAAGCGCTCATTATTTTTGATCCAAATATTTTTAAACCTGCCTTCGAAAATAAATCCACATTTTTCAAGTGCTTTCTGTGAGGCTATGTTGGTGCCAAAAGGCCGTGCGAAAATGCGGTCAATATCGAAAGTTGAAAAGCCATATTCAACAATTTTTGGAATGCACTTCGTTATAATTCCTTTGTTCCAGAATGTTTCACCCAGCCAATATCCTATTTCAGCATTCATTCTGCTTATATCGGTTAGAGGATAAATGCCAATGCCACCAATAGCTTTATTGTCAATGGTAATTGCAAACACCTGTGCAGGGTTATACTGCATGGTTTTATTGATAAATTGTTCTGCAGCTTCTCTGGTATAAGGATGTGGGAATTGATCCATCATGAATGCAGCCACCCTGGGATTGTTGCCATGAAAAATCAAGTCATCAATATCACCCGGTTGCCACGGTCTTAAAACAGGGTCAAGATTCATGGTTCCCATTTTTCACTTTTCATTTAAATGTTTTATTGTAGAGAGGCATGGCAATGCGTCTCAACAATAATTGTCGTGGAATGCTACCCGCTTGTCAAAGTTTTCGCTTCCGAGACGCATAGCAATGCGTCTCTAAAATAAATGTCGTACAATACTTGGGAGCCCTTCGGCTGCACTTGCCACTTGCTACTTGCCCCTTGCCACTACTTGAATTGTTCCAGGAACCGCATGTCGTTTTCAAAATACAATCGTAAATCACTGATTGTATATTTTAACATGGCAATCCTTTCAATCCCCATTCCAAATGCAAACCCGGAATATTTTTTGCTGTCGATACCACAATTATCCAATACATTCGGATCAACCATTCCGCAGCCCATAATTTCTAGCCAACCGGTGTATTTACACACATTACACCCTTTGCCATTACAAATGTTGCACGAGACATCCATCTCAGCCGAAGGTTCTGTAAAAGGGAAGTATGAAGGACGAAGACGTATTTTTGTTTCGCTGCCAAACATCTCTTGTGCAAAGTACATTAGTGTTTGTTTGAGGTCGGCGAAAGAAACATTCTCATCTATATATAAACCTTCAACCTGATGAAACAAGCAATGTGCTCTGGCCGAAATCGCTTCATTGCGATATACTCTTCCGGGTGCAATTATTCGTATAGGAGGTTTTGAGTTTTGCATGACACGAACCTGTACCGATGAGGTATGTGTTCGAAGTGCCATACCCCACTCATCATCCATAAAAAAGGTGTCCTGCATATCACGGGCAGGATGCTCGGGTGGGAAATTCAGTGCTGTAAAGTTGTGCCAGTCATCTTCAATTTCCGGTCCTTCGGCAACTGCATATCCAATGCGGTTGAAAATTTCAATAATATGATTGCGAATAATCGATACCGGATGGCGGCTTCCAATGGTTATTGGTTCAGCAGGCAACGTAGGGTCTAGTAATGGACCGTTGTCTTTTGCCACTTCTCCAAAATTCTCTGCCAACGAACGGAATTTTTCTTCGGCCTTATTTTTTAACTCATTTACTTTTAAGCCAAAGTTTTTCCTGTCTTCGGGTGCGATGGTTTTCATTGCAGCGAAGAGTTCGGTGAGCGGACTTTTTTTACTAAGATATTGTATGCGGAATGATTCCAGTTCTTCCCGGCTTTCTACTTTGAAATTCTCAACTTCAAGAATTAACTCTTCAATTTTCTGAAACATAAAAACCGGATAATAGAAATCTGTATTGCTATTTAAATGAAATTTATTTTATAACTTTTACCTGCATTTTTACATTTTCAACCGGACGATCACCTGGTTTTGTTTTCACTGCAGCAATCTTATCAATTACATCCATTCCTTCAATTACTTCACCATAAACCGTGTAGTTCTGATCGAGGAAAGGAGTGCCACCAATGGTTTTGTAAATGTTACGTTGCTCAGGAGTGTACTTTGACCCCATACGTTGTTCCATCTGGTCCAGTTCAGCATCGGTATGTGTCTTGCCCTGTACAATGTAAAACTGACATCCGCTGGAAGCCTTTTCAGGATTACCGTCACGTGCAGCACACAAAGTTCCTTTTTTGTGAATTAAACTTTTGTCAAATTCTCCAGGTACTTTATATCCAACATCGCCAGCTCCTAACTGTACATCAGCACCGGCGGTTTTGGAATTTGGATCACCACCCTGAATCATAAAACCATTGATGACACGATGAAATAATAAGTCGTTATAAAATCCTTCGCTGGCAAGTTTGATGAAATTGTCGCGGTGCTTTGGGGTTTGATTGTAAAGCTTGATTTTCATCTTACCATAAGAGGTGCTGATTTCTACAATGCGTTCTTTTTCGCCTGACTGCCCTTTAGCTTGTTGAGCCTGAACAGCTGTAATGGTAATTAGTGATAATGCAATGATGGCAAAGATCTTTTTCATATGGTTGATTTTAAATTTTTGTAATATTCCGGAAACAAAAGTTTCCTTTTCACGTAAAGTTAATATACTTTTGGATTTTAAGACCGATTGTTCAGGCAAAATTAGTCAAATTGATAGAAAAATGAAAGCATTCAAATTCCTCTTATTCGCATTGGTGGTGGCTTCTGCAGCATTTTCATCCTGCAAAAAAAGTGGTCCTGCGGAAGCAATGATCACGGTTGTTGATTCAACCGGCCAAAGAATTTCAGGGGCGCTTGTGACTCTTAGTCAGGATAGTGTGATCAATCCGGTCAATAATGTTCAGGCAAGTGCGAATCAGGTAAAACAGTCGGATGCTGCAGGACAGGCATTCTTTTCCTTTAAGTTGGAAGCTGTTCTTAATGTTGAAGTGGTTAAAGGCGCTAAAGTAGCCAAAGATTATATTCGTCTGGAACAATCCAAAACAGTTACCAAAACTGTGGTAATTCGCTGATTTTTAATTGTCTCTGAAATAATCTAGCACGGCTCTTTTTAGTACCAGATCCTGTTCCTTTAAAGTTAGTACCGGCAATTTTCCTATTCTTCGCCAGTGAGGCCAGCCATCATCGTCCAATCCATCCAATTCGTAATAGCCGTAAGTGCTTAATAACCTGCACGTTGCAATGTGCATCAGGTCTTGTTTCTGATCTTTGCTAAAATTGGAAGGTCCTTTGCCAAGTTCCTGAACACCAATTAGAAACAAGATTGCCTGCAAATCAGGTTCTTCACCAAATTGAGCTTCCAAACGCTTGGTCAGGAAGGTCCATTCATCCTTCAGTTCTTCAATACTTTTTAAATCCATATTGTTAACAAAAATACGAAACCCGCAGTAACTGTGCATTTTCGGGTCTTAATTTTGCACAAGTCCTCATATTTCAGGGTTTTCCGAACTTCTTCCGGTAAATCCCTGATTTGGACATGCCCATGAAAATTATCAAAATATTCATTTTTTTCTTTTTCCTGTTGTTCTACACCGGCAATACTTCATCGCCATCCCGTGGTCGTGAGGCTATTGATGTAGTGCTTTGCCTCGATTTGAGCGGCAGTACGAATGGACTTCTTGATGACGTCAGAGAAAAACTCTGGGATATAATTAATCAGGTGAATTCGTATCGCCCGGCACCGGAATTACGCATTGGAGTGGTTGCTTTTTCACGTCCTTCATTTGGTGCTAAATCAGGATATGTCAAGGTGCTTCAAAACCTGACCAGTGATTTCGATCAACTGAGTTTTGAATTGTATAAATTGAAACCTACCATTGAGAAAGGTGATCAGTTAGTCGGTGAAGCATTACGCGTGTCAGTAAAACAAATGAACTGGTCTGATGATAATGATGCTCTTAAGGTGATTTATCTCGTAGGAAATGGAATGGTGAATTCGGGTGGTGACAATTACCGGGACGCATGTGAATTAGCATCTGATAAAAAAATAATTGTAAATACGTTGTATTGCAGAACCCGCAATAATGCCGATAAAGAATTGCCGGGTTGGAGAGAAATTGCGCGGCTTGCAGGTGGTGAGCAATACGACATGAAAATTCATAAGCGTACACCATTGGTTTTAACTTCCACCAATGTTTTGGAATTTAAAGAATTGGCAGGCAAATTGAATTCAACATATCTTTATTACGGAACCAATGGTTCGGAACGTTATAAGATGATGACCAACATCGATAAAAACGCTTTGCTTGCCAATGAAATGACATTTGAATCCAGGTTGTTTTATAAGATTTCCGATCGCTATCACTATCATCAGCAAAATTGGGATTTGATTGATTATATTAAGATTACAAAATCCAATATCGAAGCATAGGAAATGGCATTCCTACCTGATTCTTTGAAGTTTAAAACTCCGGAGTATGTCAGAAATTCTGCTCTAAACTTAAAGGAGAAAAGAACCAAAACAATTTCTGACTTAAGAAGACATATTCCATACGACAGGCATATTACTATCAATAAAAGGCTAGAAAGCCGTGATATTGATAAGTCAGATATTTTCGAAAGAATAGTTATTCAAGATTTAAATAGCCGTGCTGCAGAAAAAGGTTTTACTACCGGAACTTCAGCCAGCATTGAATTCAGACGATGAATTTTCTGGATGTGATTATTTCTGTGCCATTAGTTTATGGTGCATACAAAGGATTTCAAAAAGGATTACTTTTCGAAGTAGCCATGATCATTGGCCTGATTCTCGGCGTGTACCTTGGATTTAAATTTTCCGGTTTAGCTTATGATTTATTGCAGAAAATTACAGATGATGAAGGGCATTTACTACATTACATTTCATTCCTGATTGTATTCGGTGTTATACTATTAATTTTCATTTTTTATGCAAAATTAATGGAAGCCGTTTTGAAGATTGCTTCTCTCAATGTGTTCAATAAAATTGCTGGTGCAGTGTTAGGTGTGTTGAAGTTTGCTCTGGCAGTATCTGTGATTTTCTGGTTGTTAAAACCTCTTGAAGGAAGCTGGAATCTCATTCCTGAAAAAGCACGGAAAGAATCGGTTTTATATCCATATGTTTTAAAAGCAGCATCTGCACTCGCACCTGCAGTGAAAGATGTGAAAGATGAATTCCGTGAAAACTTAGGCTCGGGTTCGTTAATCGG
>CAUJFJ010000186.1 GCA_963169675.1 Bacteroidota bacterium | reverse complement strand
GAGCAACTGAAAAATGTGAATCACTGTAGTCCATATGTGTAACAGAATCTGAAGCTACCGGAATGGAAGTGGTGTTTTGAAGCTGTAATTGATTATTTAATTCTAGTAATACAAGACCATTGGTTCCACTGCTAACAAAATTCATTTTGTTATTTGAAGACTTTAAATGCGAAAACTGAGAGTATCCTGTGACACCAGAACCCTGCAATCCATTTAGATTATTATCAAAAATAAATATACTATCCGTTGTGAGAACGTAAAGGCTATCATTAACCGAACTTATATTTTGAATAGTATTGGTAAATCCGATAATAGCAGGGATGTTACCCGAAATATCAAATGCAAATAAGGAATCGCCCTCATAAGTTATAAAATCATATCCTGGTAACTCACAAAATCCTTTCAGTTGTGTAATAGTGGTTTGCACACTATCGGTAAGAAAACCACTGCTGTCGATTTTATAGACTTTAGATATGGAAGCAGAATCTAAATAGTTCACCAATAATTCATTATTTGCTGTTAATGAGAGACCGGTTAATTGTGTTGAGAAAGTACATGTAAATTCTTTCCATGTATTAGTCCATTGCAAAACTCCGTTAGCATCAAATTTTTGAATAAACCAAAAGCAATGCTGTCCTACATCGCAAGTGGTCATTCCAAATCCCATAATATATACGCCATTAGTTTCAGATGGTATCATCTCTTGTACTGTAATGAATTCTGCGAAAACAGGATCTATGGGAACATTCCACATAATATTTCCAAGCGTATCAATTTTATATAATGCACATTTGGAAAAAAACCCATAAGACTTTTGAAATTTTACTAAATAGGAAAAATCACCAACACAAACCAATTCTTTAGAAGTCTGGTCATAATCTTCATTAAACCCCAATTCGGCATTTAATCCCTGCGAATAAGCAAATCGGGAAATAATTAGAAGGATGACAAGAAATTTGAGCTTCATGAGGGAATGGATAAGTACCATTTGAATTCCATATCTTAATGAAAATAAAACAGTTATGTTGAATTATTTATAGCGTGCAGTTGTGAAAATACTAAATTAAATAACTGCTTCCTAATTAGCGCTTTAATTGTGGTGCAGCTACCTGAAGTTGGTGATTTAGGAGCGCTGTACTGTTTGCCTAAACCGAACTTGATATGCATGATCAGGGATAATTGTTTAAATAATAATCTTCCATTTAATTAAATTCAGTACGATTCGCATCCACAATTTCTAGTGTTCTATTTAATAACTCCATCTGAAGTTTTAAGGTGTTCTTAAAGTGGTGCTTAAGAATTGTTCCAGAGCAAGTTGTTTATACCTGTTTATACCATCTTACTTTAATCATTCAATTCTCAAAATCCCGCTACAATTAATTTCCTATAATATGATTTCTTAGCTGTTAGGATAGAAACCAAATACATCCCGGGTGAAAGATTGGAGATATTCAGACGCAAAGAAGTTGTGTTTTGAATAGATCTCTTCAGATGTAATTTCCCCGATAAATCCAGAATTTCCAGTTGACCCGATTGAATACGTTCGTGCATGCGGATAGTAACTTGCGTGTTTGCAGGGTTAGGATAAAGTTGTATTTCGTTAGGTTCAGAAATTTGTTCCGCAAGTCCGGTAAAATCACTTAAGGGTCTGCGATAAATCGAAAATCGGGTACGCCAACTGCCTGTGCTGACAAACAAATAGTCATTATTTACATAAAAGGAACGGATATCTACAATATCGAGCTTAGGATATAAACCATAGCTTAAATCGCTCCAGGAATCGCCGGCATCGGCAGAATATACAATACCACTATGGAAAACAGTTCCTGCAAACACATGGTTGTTGACTGATATCAATGCACTTATCCATGGCTCCGGTGTTCCAAAATTATATGGAATCCATGTTAAACCGTAATCAATAGATTTATGAATTCCCCCCGGTTGAGTTCCTACAAATAGAATGGTATCAAGAACTGTCATCGACCAAATATTGGCGGAATTCAAACCATTGTTAATAGCTGTCCAGGAAACACCGTTATCATTAGAAACAAACACACCATCATTGCCTGAGGTTGCAACATATAATGAAGTATCAAGAAACGCTATGTCCACCAAGTTGCTGTTTGTAAGAGTAATGCTGGAAAATAAATTCCATGTTTGAGCAGAGTCCACCGAGGTGTGAATAAGTCCTGTATTTCCAAGTGCATAAAGAATTCCATCATGCATCCTAAGTGCAACAATTTGTGAATCCGCAATTCCGTTGCTGGCAGTTACCCACGTTGAACCTGTATCTGCAGTCATAAATAATCCATGATTATACAACGACATAAGCATGCTGTTGTCTACAGCTAAAAAGCATGCTGGAAATTCATTATATAAATTCTGAAAGGGTAATCCTGCATTGACCGGCTTCCAGGAGGTTCCATTATTTTTAGAAACAGTAACACCTGCAGATTCGCCATTTTCATTAATGGTTCCCGCAAACAACACATTACCAAATCCACCCATCGCAATTACATCTAATGCCGGCAACCCTTTCAGTGACCAATTGGATGGTACCTGATAAGATTTGTACAATCCACCCATAGTGCCAGCCAGGATGGTGGAATCATCAACTGCTAATTTTGTTATTTCACGAAAACCCATTCCAGTATTGGAAGGGGCCCATGTTTGTCCATGATCTGGGGAATAGAAAACACCATTATTTTTGCCGACCACTAATGTATCTCCATAAAAGCTTACATCTTTTATAGCTGAAATTGAAAAGCCTACATTCGACCAGGTATTTCCAAGGTCTGCTGAAAAAAACACACCGTCTCCTTGTGAGCCAGCGATTACATTTGAGTCACGAGCAGCAATAGATCTAATATCGTATCCCGCAAGGCCATTATTGGATGCCTGCCAGGACTGACCCCAATCATCGGTTCGATACATTCCAACAGGTGTAGCTGCAAACAATTGCTGTCCGTTGGTAGCCAGATCGTGGACAAAATATTGAGTTGGAAGTCCTGAACTAACATTTGTCCAATTTATTCCACCGTCAGCGGTTACATAAACTCCCGCTGCAATAGCTACAAATACTTGATTTCCTACTACAGCAAGCGAGGTGCATTCATTGGATGCCAACCCGTTCAAAGATGGTAACCAGGTGATTCCATGATCAACAGACCGGTAAACACCACTGTCGGATGTACTCATAAATATTAGAGAGTCTTGAAAGGCTATATCTCTTATAACATAGCCATTGGTACATAAAACAGGACTCCATGTTTCTCCTAAATCAACAGAGCGGAACAACTGACTCCAATGATTACTGTTGCCAAAGCTGCATACTGCCATCACCTCATTTCCTTTCACTCCCACGCAAAGAATCTCCGCACCATTTGGCCCATTGCAATTCACCCATTGTGCAGTTACATTGAAATTACAATTGATGAGCACAAAAAGAAGTATAGTAAGTTTGAATTTCATTGGGTTCTGATTTAAAGATTAAGCATTAAAAGTACAAATGTTACTTCATCTTAGCAACTTTTTAAAAAGAGGGGTATTTGGCAGATTAACTTTGATTTGTGAAAGGCAAAAGGACTGTTTCGGAAAATTGATAACCTCTCCCTGGCTCTCGGAACACGTGCCGGAGAATAACTTCTACAAGGTTTTGAATAAGGAACTCGATCTACGATTCATTTAAAAGACACAGCCCAATTAACTTGCAATTTAACAAAATGCATGTAGTTTTCGCATGTTGAAAAGAAACCGGCTGTTTCGAATGGTACTCTATAAAAATTTGATAGCTATATAAGGGAGCTAATTATACTACTAAAAGTTATATTGTTTTTTCAAAAGGTTGTGCCTGTCCGAATGTATTGGCGGGCAACAGTCACCGATGTTGTACACTGGCCTATAATGCCCACTAAACTCGTTCGTTGTCAGCCTGCCATACCTGAATTGATTTTTTTATTTGGTCACCTTTTAAACCTTCGTGTAATGCTCTTTGAAGGAGTGTAATAAACTCTTCATCATTTGCAAATCGTAGAGCAGAGATTTGATCAAAGGTCAACTGTTTTTCGACCGAATCCGATCTTTTACCGAATAATTCGAAGTATCTTAATTTAAATTCCACACGAACTATTCTGTTTTGATTACCCAAAGCATAGTGCTGCCTTACCATTATCGCAAGGTAAAGGATACAAGATATCGCAACAGTAAATAGTAACCATGACAAACTGTTTTCCTCACTTAAGTAAATGTTTCTAATACCGATAAAAATTAATATCACTAAAATGGGTAAAAAAACAAAATGGTGTGGAATATAATACCTTTTGTGATTCGAATAGTTTTGCATTTTCATATTTTGTAGAGTTACAAAAATCAAACCAATATTGTCAACTCTATACAAATTCAACATTGTCCTTCGTGGATTTGCCATTTGGATGAAAGCTGTTTATGGATTGCGCAACACCGGCTGTTATGGGCAGTTTTTATTTATATTTCTCACAAGCTTTAACCCAAGCGTCCCACCAATCCAATCCTTCTAACTCTAATTGCTTGCTATACTTCGTTCGTAGTTCTTTTATTTCTTCAGTTGGGATTCCCAATAAGTGGCGATGCTTTTCTTTTATGATAATAGCCCAATCCGGAACTAATTTTTCAAATAAATCCTCTTGGATTTTAAACCAAGTTTTCCTTTGATCTTTTATATTATCTGGTATTTCCTTTTTTACAATTTCATCAATAGCCATCCACATAGTTATACCATCAAAAAGTTTTATGAGCAACTCATCTAAATTGGAAGTTTTGAAGATTTCATTTACGCCATCTTTATCATCGTATAAAATGGACACCGAATCATCATAATTAATCCGTAAATGTGTTTCACTATTGTAAAAATATCCAGTAATATTCGGAAGTTTAGATTTATCGCAATTAATTTTATCGCAATAATAATTTAGTTTTTCGACTATTTCTATAGTGGTCATATAAATTGACTATAAGGATTTGCAGATTTGCGATGGGCGGAAATCGAAGTACAAATGTTCAGTTTAGCACAAATGTTCAATCGAATAACGGCCTTTGAATTTAGCACTGAACCCGCCATTTTACTAACCTGCTTTTGTGTGTTCGTATTTATTATTTCCAAGGTCCTTTTTTTGTTACGTTTATGACTTCGCCATTCTGATTAATTCTGTATAATCCACCCGCTCCGCCTAACCATAAATTTCCTTTTCGGTCTTCCATCATTCCCATAATTGAAATTGGAACAATGTAGTTTATAAATGCTTTTCCATCATATCTATATACTCCATTTTTCACAGTGGCTATCCAAATATTATCAGAGTTGTCTCTATAAATTTGATACACATCTCCATCATTAAATCCTGCTATTTCTGGAAATGAAATAATCTTATTCCCAATCATTTTATTGACTCCACCTTTTCCAATTCGTTTTTTAGGGTCAGGGTCATCTCTTTCAGCCACTCTCGTTCCAATCCAAACATTTCCATCTTTGTCAAATTCAATTTGAGTCGCATTATTAGAGTTCAGCCCATCTTTTTTCAGAAAATGAGTAAACGAATTACCATCATATTTACAAACACCATAACCGTCTCTTAGAAACCAGATATCACCCTTGGCGTCTTCACTTATACCCATTATCCAATTTTTGGTATCTTCATTTATTTTAGTATCTACCATGGGGAATGGAATTGCAAAATGTCGAAACGATTTTCCATCAAATTTATAGACGCCATTCCAAGTGCCAACCCAAAAAACTTTCTTACTATCAATAAGTAAATTTGCAATCATATTACTGTTAAAGTCTTCTCCTACTAAAAAATTCGTGAAATTCTTACCATCATATTTTGTTAAACCCTCACCCGTATTTAACCAAAAGATACCATTTGAATCTTCTTTTATTGCAGTAACCCTGTCTGATGGTAACCCATCCTTAGTGGTAAAATATTTTAATTTTTCGCCATCATACCTTGCTATTCCATTTCCATTTGTTCCAAACCATAAATTTCCTTTGGAATCTTCGAAAACACTGGTAACATATTCACCAATTTGAGCTTCAAATTCTACTTTAATTGAATCACTTTTTTTATTAGTGTTCACTTTCTTTTCTTGTGAGTAACAAGAAGTTGATAAAAGCGATAAAATTATTAGTGCAATCAGTTTCATTATTTTCTGTTTTAATATGACTCACAACGTTCGGAAATATATGTAGCTGCCGATTGCGGGTTGCTTTCCTGTCGAGCCGCACTGCCGTTGTTGCGTGCTATGAACTTCCAAATCTGAACGAAAACGGCAATTATCATATATTTTTTGCCTATAATTTATTCCAACCATAATTGAACCAAGCGATTCCGGGTAAATTTTATCAGGATCCACTGTAAATCTAGGATTATATTCATAATCATTCAACTTTTCATGCATAAACCCAAAGCCGGAATGAATCTTATAAAAAATGGAGAGCTCATTTGATTTTAACTTTACCGCTCTAAACTCGAGACCCAATTCCGGTCCAATGAAAAGGCCTTCTCTTGCGCGATCATGTTGTTTAGCACGGTAATCGGTTAATTGCCCAGCCATGGCTGTAAGATGCAGCAATTTATTATTTTAGGTAATCTGAAATCTTAATTATAGAAGTCTTTTTGAATTTTTTTAGATCAAGTAAATCTTGATCACCAGTAATTAAAAAGTCAGCTTTACCGTCTACGCAAAGTGCTAAAAGAAAATTATCTTTTTTGTCACGACAGACATTTACTTGAGAATAAACCTCAATTAAGTCAGCGTAATTATGAAGGTCGTTAAGTAAGTTTGTAATGTCTTTATCGGAGAAATATTTTTTAAATTTTGGTCGACTTACAACTTGTAAAAATTCAGATAATAATTCCTCGCTAAATAGGAGTTTAATATCATTATTTTTAAGCTTTTTGTCAAGCTTATGAAAGGAATTACTAATTAAAAAGTAAATGAATATGTTGGTGTCAAGAACTATTTTATCAGGCTTATTTGCCATAACGTTTTGTTCTTACAGTTTCGATGTCCTTGGTGATTTCTTGAATTGATATGTTTGCTTTTTTAGAGCGAATTTTTTTAACAACATCAAAGAAAGGGTTAGAATTCTCTTCAGAAATTGAAATTAATTTCAATTCTTCAAGGTCTTGAAGAAGCTTTTTTGCTTTAGGATTTAATATTTCAATGTTCATTGACGCCATAGTACAAATTTAAGAAAAAAGTTTTAGAGGTCAAAGTAGTCTGGCTATATGTCTGGCAACCTCCATCATAAAACAATTTACAGGCAACATAATGCCCATATAGTGTTTATCTAATTGTAATTGATGTCATTACAGCACTTCGTACCAGCTCACTTTATTTTCCAAAACTTTTGCTTCTTCAAATACGCCGAGACCCTTTTCCCTTCCCCCAATCAAAACCTATAATTTATCCCAACCATAATCGAACCAAGCCATTCCGGGTAAAATTTATCAGGATCTATTTCAAATCTAGGATCATATTCATAATCATTCAACTTTTCATGCATAAACCCAAAGCCGGAATGAATCTTATAAAAAAGGGAGAGCTCACTTGATTTTAACTTTACCGCTCTAAACTCGAGACCCAATTCCGGTCCAATGAAAAGGCCTTCTCTGGACCGACCGCTTTCTCTGGCAAAGAAACCAGTTAACTGAGCAGCCATATTAAACCGGCAAATCTTAAAAAAGTCATATTTTAGTCCAACCCCGGATGAGGCTGCAATGTCGAATCGATAACCAGTTGAATTATTCGTTTTTTTAAAGGGATAATAAAACGCTTCTATATTGAAATGATAAAATGCCCTCTTCTTAAAAAATGTTTTGTACTCAACGCTTAAAAACGGATACTTATAATAGATAGGCCAAATACCAACTCCAATTTGATGGCGAATGGAATCTGATTGCCCGTATGCAGAAAAACTATTCACGACTAAAAATAAAATGGCGAATAATTTTAAAATAACTTGCATGTTGGATTTGTTTTAAATCAAATACACACTACTCCTTCAAAGACATAAAAATCAAATTGATTCTGCTCTAATTATAGTGGTCAGAAAATTATCGTATTTAATCATTCAATTTTAGTCAGCTCAACTTCCAACTTGTCAAAATTCTCCTCATTTTTATCTATTACATATGGTTTTAGTTTTCCACATTCTTCCTCAGTCTCGAATAGCATTTTGAAAACGAGTTTTGTTTGGTCGGATGTAATTTCTTCAAACAAAGCGACAACCTGAAAAAGTGGTTTGGAGTGGCGTTTCCAGGCAATAAGTGCAGGCTCCTCTATTTTTATAAATTCACATTCATTTGCATAATTCCCTTTATCGGGACCATGCATGATAAAACTCCATTTTCCTCCAACCCGAAAGTCAAATTCATTAAATGTATTCGTGAATCCTTTTGGGCCCCACCAGTTTTTTAAATGATTGGGATCTGACCATGCACGAAACAGTTTTTCTCTTGTGGTGTTAAAAATCCGTGTGCTTACAATTTCTGATTCTGGTGTTGTTTGTAAAATTTGGGATGTCATACTATTTACAAGTTCTTTAAGAATAATTTGGAGTAACTAACTTCATCGGTTCACACAGTTGCTCAAAACAATAGAAAATAATATAGTTAAAAATCTTTTACTAAGTATAATTGTCAATCTATAGTAACAGGAATTATTTCATTTGCGTCAGAACCCCGGCTTTTCGTACCAAACCATTCACTAATTACTAACAACAAACTTTTTTGACAGCTGTACTTTTCCATCGGGAGCCATGATTTTGATCAAATATAATCCAGCTGAAAATTCCCTTAAGGAAACAGATGAATACCCTGACGGAAGTTTTTTAGTAACCACTTTTTGTCCTGAAATGGAATAAAGTTCAAGTAATAACTCCTGGTGTGTAGAAGTACATTCAATCGTGTTGGCTGTGAAAAAGACTTCAATTCCATCATTTGTAACAGCTGGTATTCCGGTAGTTGCATTACAACTGTCAGTACTTTTGATTCCCTGAAATTGGAAGTTATCAAGATACTTGGCTCCACCCCATGAGGTACCTGAAAATGAAACCCGGACTGCCGTATCGACATACAACAAACTATCTGTAAATACAATATCAGAATTGCCTGCAGGAATTGGTGGCGTAAGACCGGTAGGTCCTAAATCATTTAATTGTGCTTCTGCAGTTACTTCATATATTGCCGGTATGGGCATATCATAACTGGTACTCAATATGAATTCGTACCAGTGATTGTGAATCAGGTTTACAGGAAACGGATTGTTGGCGGCAAAATAACTTACTATCTGAATTTTTTTATCATAAGTAATTGAAGCGATTACATAGTGATTGAAATCGGCAATAGGATTCAGATAAATTGTAACTGCCCTGTCGTAATTAATCGGATTAATCTGAGTAGAATCGTACTTAAATGAAATCCGGGTATCATTTGAATATAGGGATGAATTCATGTATTTAGAACAATAAATAGCATTATTATTTCCCCAGCTTTCTGTTGTAGGTACGGTTAGACAACCACCGGTAATACCATTCGAGGAGACAGGAGTTAACAAGATACTTCCTGAAAAATTGTTCACCAGGTCATTGTCGGAAGGACTCACATAATTATCAAATAAAATGGTTTCAGTTACCGGTTGTGCAACTACTTCAAAACACATGAACAAAAAAGATATTCCAATTTTAAGAGACATTTTCATAGTAGAGGGAAATTTATTTAGTAATATTTCAATGTTATCTTTGATTTTCACTTATAATCACGTGATTTATTTATGTAGTTCTTAATTTAAACTCAAGACGAAAGTACAATTTTCTTCTCAGTTTATTTAGAATGCCCCAGTAGCCATTTAATAAGTTGCTCCGGATCCGCAATACTCCATGAATTCGGATGTCTGGTGTTATCAGGTTTGCGGTAACCTTTGTTAGTGGTTGTTTCCAGTATAGCATTCTTGTTGCCTAACTTTTGAAGCTCATTTATCATGGCAGCATGGTCCGTAATATTGTTATAAGAAAGGTCATATCCGCGCTCCTGCAGCCACCATTGAATGTCGGGTTCCGAAATGAGCATGATGGGAGTGTTGACTAAATATTTTATGGCTTTTTGTGTGGTATCGGAAAATGAATAAGGGGACAGGTTGTAATAATTTTGCAATGCCGTTTCAGGTGTTCCATTCATCTCTTTTTCAATTCGCTCTATCATGAAAAAGACCTCTTTATTCACTTGGGCCGGATCCGATAATCTGGCGACTCTTTTAGCACCTTTATAATATCGTTCCCAATCGAGTGGCGAGTTAATTGCAAATACAGCGGAGGGTTTTATCGAATCGTTTTCCTGAACAGTAAGTTCGGCATATTTTACTGCGCATGTGCCACCGATTGAAAAGCCGCCAATAATAAAAGCTTTGCCTTGTAATTGGTATCTGGCAACCACCAGACGCACTATGTCTCTTAACGATTGCAGGGAAGCACGATCACTTCCAAAGTAAGTGGAACCCGTGGCTAATAACGGAATGATAGTTAAAATGCCCTGCTGCGCGGCGTAAGTAGGGATGTCTGTCTGAGCCAATACTCCATTTGGAGAGTTTCCATAACTATCCATCAATACCAGAAATGACTTTATGGGTTCCTTTTCCGGGAAAACAGCAACGTACATGTTTGTAGTACTGTCGTTGGGGTTCAGATAAACGGTTTCAACCCTTTGCCCGTACGAAACCAATGGAATGAAAAGCGTCAGAAGAAGTAAATTTAATTTCGGCATTTTAAAGTGGGCGTTAGTAAAGTTAAGATGCCCTATTTAAGTTGAGGGCATAAAATACAAAGTTAAAAATTAAAGACTCGAACAGAAAATTTATATATTTACCTATGGCTTACGATGAAAAACTGGCAGAACGTATCAGAAAGAGACTAGCAACGCTGCCTAATATTGAAGAAAAGAAAATGATGGGTGGACTTACATTTATGTACAATGACAAAATGTGTGTGGGTGTATATAAAGACCAGCTCATGTGCCGGATAGACCCTGCTTTGCATGAACAGGCAATTACCAGATCCGGGTGCAAAACAATGGATTTCACCACCCGCCCCATGATTGGATTTGTGCTTATCGACGAATCAGGTATGAAGTCGACTAAAGACTTTGATTATTGGATCGGTATGTCACTGGATTACAATAAGAAAGCGAAATCGAGTAAGAAGAGGAAGTGATAAGATCTAAATGGGCATTATAGTGCTGATTAAGTGTTTAAATATTGATTGTTATATTAAAATACAGGCTTTAAAGACAGGAACCCCAAGCTCAACTTCTGAAAAAAACAAGCCAGCAACACATTTTTACCACATGCAAACTTCACTTTACGATTGTTGCTTAGGCAGGAAGTCTTCTTTCGAGGTGTAGTACTCCAACCCTAAGATCACAAGTAATGAGAATAGAAAAGTTACTTTTTGCATGATGACTAAAAGATCCAAATACCTAAAGCCGTAAAGTGCAATCGTAAAATAATATAACAGCAAACAAATCACGCAAAGAAATTTAAAAACTGTAAGTCGCGATTTAAGAACAAAAATTGTGATATAAAATAGTCCGGCCAGGAACATGGTACTTGTTATTATTATCATTAAATCATGCAATGGACTTGCTATTAAAACTATAAATATCACGTTGGAATACCCTAAATATTTTACAACTTTGGCTGATCCCTTATGTGGTATTTTAGTGGAGAAGTTAACAAAGAAAAGCATATAAGATAAAGACTGAAAAATCATTCCGATAACAGCCCATATACGCGCCGGGTTATCGGCACCATTGAGTGCCTTTTCGCCAAAAAGATTACTCATAAAGTTTTTTGTCCAGTCGAACCCCACCGAATTCGCATCGTAAATGGATCCTCCCGGATATAGTAAGGTTGCAATAACAATGAAAATGACAGAAAGCCCGGTTGAAATCAGAATGGCATGTTTCTTAAGCATAACGATAAAGCAATTGCCGGTAAAAATAGAAAATAAATTACCGTTGCTATTATCACATGATGATGGAAAATGTTAGTGATGTGAGAATGGGAATGAGAACGGAGAAATTATTCAAGGGGAAAAATTTCACCTAACAACAAACTCATCACAGCCATCATATGAATCAAATAAATCACAGTTTAGAATGAGAATGGGAATGGGAACGGAAGGAGAAGCAGAATGAGAATGAGAATGGAGAAATTTTTCAAGGGGAAAATTATCATCTAACAACAATTTCATCACAGCATCATAAGAATCACATAAATCACAGTTTAGAATGAGAATGAGAACGGGGAAGGGGGATGAGACAGAGACGCAGTGTTCACTTGTATTTTAACCTATCAAAGTAATCATGTAAATCACTTAAATCATGGTCGGGAATGAGAACGACGAATTTTCTGCTGTTAAGGAATCAATTTATCATCTATCGTATTACAATGTTGGATAAAATTGAAAATCGGCATTGTGATTCCTTTTCAGGTCATACGATTTTCAATTTACGATTTAACTCATCCTCAACACATTTATCAGATAGGGCATTACGTTATTCACAATTATTTTCAGCAGGCTACTGCTTTGCCTCATCCCTGCCCTTCTCCTGCATAAGCATTTCGATATTCACAATTAATTTCGGCAGGAGAAGGGAAGGATTTTGCTTAAACTAAATGTTATGATGACAAAGAAATTTCCTGGTGAGTACAAACAAAAAATCCTTAATCCTTAATTCTTAATCCTTCCAACGTTGCATCAATTTCATCGCGCAATTTTGGTGAAACTTTTACTTCATCTGCATATGATTTCCATTTATTCACCGTGTTGCAAATCTCTTCAATTGTTTCCGCAGCATTTTTGTATCGGATAGATTTACCAATCGTTAGCAAATCATCATTAGTAATGTGAGTTCGTTTACCATTAATACTTAATGCATGCTGACTCACCCATTGATGTCGGGGTTGGTAGGCATGACAAAGATCATAGGCAGGTGCAAGCTCCCATTCTCCTCCTTTTTTTAATCGGAAGGAAAAGTTTTTGGTGTGATCATCGCAGTTGCGGGCAACCACATTAAACACCATTCTGCGAAACATTTGTTCTGCGTCGTGATAAGTTAATCTCAGCTCTCGCATGGTCTGAAACAATTGCTCGTAACTAAAACTGGTTACCAGGTTGTAATCAAAATGATTCATCGCGCAAAATGTTTGAATATGATGTTTGATTGCTCCACCTTCTCTGTCAAATCGTTTAGTCATGAAATGGGCTCTGTCGTTTTCTTCAAGCAATCTCGATGGCATCATGTTGATACCACAAGCCATAGCCATGTTGTAATATGCCATTTCTACACGGCCATAGCCGGAACTTGATCCTAATTGTACATCACTTACTCCATCAAGTTTTATCAGCCATTGTTCAAAACCATTGGGTGCATTGGTTTGTCCGGATCTGACCTCACTTGTTTTTTCATTGTAAGCAATTACGGCTTTTGGTCTTGCTCCTCCTGCAGAAGTTCCAATTCGTAAGACTTCAAGAATGGCTTTTTCCTCAGCTCCTTTTATATTAGTTACGAATGCTTCTTTACCAGTCAGCATTTTTCTTGCCAGGTCAACAAGACTATCCACTTCTACCGAAAAAGATCTTGAACCTTCCTTTATTGTTGCGGGTTCAAACTCCAAAGCACCCATTCCTCGTGTACCAATGAAACAAAGCGTTTCAACAGGATTCATGCTTCCCTGCTGACGACCCTGTTGTGCAAGCCATAGGTTAATAAGTTCATTACCGTACCTGTCGGGAAGCACATCTGCTAATAGACCGGGGAGGCCTTTGAAAGTATCTAATGAAGGTTCTGCTTTTTTACGTAATGCAGGGAAACTGAAGTTATTATTAGCCGCATGCAAAGGCATTTTTAATGGAGCCAAATCCCAACCCAAAGTTTTGAATTTGGAGTCGTATTCAAATGTGGAATAACCTGTGGCATTATCCCAGGCGACAGCGCCTACTAGTTCTCCCCATATTTTTACAAATGCCGTATTCATAAATTACCAATCTAATTTCCGGGGATCGATTGTGTTGGTATTTCTGGCTCTTTTGCGACTCTTCTGCTCCGCTTTGGCTAATGCGATCGGACTAACACTTTGTTTTACGGCAAACGCTTCGAGAACCTGTAGTTGATCCAATACCCTTAACACTTGAATCAGCGTTGCCAGAGTAACCGTTTCTCCATGCTCTAGTAAACTTAGAGTCGAGCGACTTATTCCGGCTTCTTTCGAAAGGATCTCCTGTGTTTTGTTTTGCTCCAGCCGATGATGCCTTACAAATGCTCCTATGTGAGCCGCCAATTGCTGATCGCTCTTAGAGTGCCATTCTGTGAATGATAAATCAGTCATAATGCTAAATTATAAGCTTTAATGATCCTTTAATCATACAAAAATAGTGATAATATTGAAAATTGTCAAGACCATTGGTAAATACCAGATTATGTATTAAAATTCATTCATAAAGATATAAAATGATCTATAATGAATGAATAGTCATTCAAAGAAAATGAATCCTCAAACAAATTAGCAAACAAGGGAAAATTCTAGATTGGGCAAAATAATGCCTATTTAATGTAATTTTGGTTTCCGACCTTAACCAATTAGAGTCTACTCCAATCCGTAATTGCTTCTAAGCAATTGGAGAAGTTGAGCATTGAGATCTCTGTACTTTTGGATATGTACGGTGCGTGTTGATTGCATGGCATTAAGTCCATAAAAGGAAAGGCAGCCCGAGACAAACTCTCGGTCAATTTTGTCGATTCCACGCATCCTAAAAGGAACGAATTCATCACTGTTTTCGTAATTTTTTGTTGCCTCAGCAAAATCAATAGTATTATTCCTGGTGATCTTTCCCCAAAACTCATAATCGTGATGTTTCACCAGTAACGGGTTAAGATATTCGATACGTGATGAAGTTTCGAGTGCTTGACGGTCATATATATTTCTAATAGCGATAGAAATATCACCTACGAGACTTTGAAACGTTTCATTTTTAAAGTAACGGAGCGAGCCGGAACTTTTTAGCTGTTCCAGAATTGCAGTTTTTGGCTCAAAGACTCCTGGTGTCCGGAAGCTGATTCCATATTCGAAATTTAGGGCAAATAATTTTGGAAGATCCGTGAGGCTACTGTCTTTGAAATATTTGCTGAGGTATTTCAATGCTTGTTCTTGTCGAATTCGGTTTTCACATTTAATGACTGCAGTCAGTGAATCAGATTTCAGTTCTTCATAAAAACTTTTTGCAAGTTCATGTGCCCGATCGCGTTCAATTTTGTGCTCCAGTTGATATTCAGCAAGTGACCCGCAAAATACGGCAAGAAACAACATCAGGAATTCCCGGATATATGACTTCCAGTTTTTCTTTCCGTGTGAATGAGCGTGATGATGGACTTCCATAGATTCGGTTAATAAAGGGGTGTTTACAGATTCAGTATCACTATCTACTACCGCCGGATTTTCGTTGGCTTGCTGTGATGAGCTCTCCGGAATTTTATCAGGTTCCGGATTTATAGCATCTGTGGAATCGTTTTTATCAGACATATTTTTGTGATGTAAAAAAGATCACGAATCAAATCGTGTTGGATCCCATGTTGCACCTGGAGGAAATAATTGTGGTTGTCGTTTTCGCATTTCAGTTGCAATAGCAGCGCTATTTCCACCTATTTCTTCCAGTTTCGAAATAATATTATTGTAACTTGCTTCATCACGATTCTGACTTAACTTAAATACATTTTCAATGTGATCGGCTTTAATTTCAAAACCTACAATAGCAGGCATCATTTTATTTAAAAACTCAGGTGGTAAATTGTCGTAGAATGTTTGTGAAGCAGTATTTCCCTTTTCAAACTTTAAAGTCAGTTTTCGCATGAACTGAATGAGTTCTTCCGGCGACATGAAATTAATAGATCCGTTGACATGCACACTCATATAATTCCATGTTGAGCCAATTTGAGGATTGCTATACCAGGAGGCACTGACATAACAACTAGGACCGGTGAATACCAGTAAAGCCTCGGGATTCTCCATAAAAGCTTTATGGTGATCGGTATTTCTCATAATGTGTCCTTGCAAATACAACTCCCCATTTCTAACTTCCATTAAAATAGGAATTTGAGTTGCAACCTGTTTGCCGGAAGCAAAGCTACCTGTTAAAAATGCAAAGGGGTTATTCTCAATGAACTCCAGAATTACCTGTTGGTCTTTTTCTTTGAAGTAGGAGAAGTGGTACATGGAATATTTCGAATTAATAAATTCAAAAATAGAAATTAAATCAACTTAACTAACAATTGAACTATTATTTTAAAAGCAGGTGTTCGAGGTTAAATAGCTCTACTTTCCATATTTTTCCTTTAGGAAAGAAATACTTTCTTCCATCATCTCAATTAATACTTGTTCATTGATGTCAGAAAGCGTTTTTATGTAGATGCAGGCTTTCCCCATTTTATAGGTCCCAAGACTTTTTAATAATTCAATTTGTTTTTTGGTGCCCATAAACACATACAATGAAATGGCTGTCTTGCGTGGTGAAAATCCTACCATTGGCCAGTCACCTTGTTGACTGCTTTTATCTGATTTATAATGATACATTCCAAAACCGATAATAGATGGTCCCCACATTTTGGGTTTTTGTCCGGTCACTTTTTGCATAATTTTCAGCAGTTTGTAGCTGTCTTTACGCTTTTGTTCAGTGTTGGCAAACGATTCAATAAAATCGTGAACGCTTGCATCCGTTTGTTTGGTTTTAATTTCGGCCATGAAAACAGCTATTTAACCAGTGAAAGAACCTATATTTTGATCAATTTTATTTTTGAAGACATTTATATCAAAAGGCTTTTCTATGTAGCCCGTGGCATTAACTTTTTTACAAATTTCTTTAATATCTGCATTAGCAGAAAATATAAGAACGGGAATGTGGCTTGTAGTTGGATCTGCTTTTAAAATAGAAATAGCTTTTTCACCACCAATTTCCGGTATCCATAAATCCATTAAAATCAGATCGGGTTTTATTCCCATTACTTCAGAAATTATATATTGGCACCTTGACAATGTTTCAATCCGATATCCACTTTTGGAAAGTATAGCATTGCACAAGAACAAAATTTCCTGATCATCATCGTAAATTAAGACGCATTTATTTTTCTGATTATTCTGCATGGAAATAGTTGATATTAAATATTGGATGAAATTGGAATGCTAAAATGGAATACACTACCCTTGCCCGGTTCACTCTCTGCCCACAATTCCCCATTGTGCCTTTGAATTATTTCATAAGAAATAAATAGTCCAATACCAAGTCCTTGAAATTGTACGGCATGATCTTCAATGCGGTGATACTTCTCAAATATTTTATTCAGATTTTCTGCTGCTATTCCAATTCCTTTATCTTTCACAGATACTTTAATTGAATCACCTTCCTGTGCAACTGAAACAAAAACCTCCTTTTCTCCCGGAGAATATTTAATTGCATTGGACAGAAGGTTTATAATTACCTGTTGCAAGCGTTCCTTATCACCGGAAACATTATCTTTTACGGACCCCGTTTTAATAATTGTATGGGATTGCGATGTCAGTTGCATATTTTCTAACGTAGAAGCGATCAGGGCATTAAAATTAAAAGTTGTAATCGTATAATTTAATTTCCCCAATCTTATTTTACTAACATCAAGTAATTCTCCAATCAATTCATTGAGTCTGTTTACCGCCTGACTGGCTTTATGAGCATATAGTTTAGCTTCGGCATTATCTTCATCAAGTAAACCTTCCAGCATTTGCAGATAAGCTTTAGCTGTTGTGAGAGGAGTTTTCATTTCATGGCTTGCAATGCTGATAAATTCATCCTTTCTTTCTTCTCTCAATTTCTGTTCATGAATATCAGTGAAGGCTCCAACCCATTTTATTATTTTATTATTTTTATCAAATACCGGTTCTCCTTTTACCGAATGCCATCTGTATTCTCCATCTTTTCTTCTAAGCCTGACATCTGCAGTGTATATATTGCCTGTGGCAAGGCTTTGCATCCAGACTGTATTTATTCTGACACGATCATCCGGGTGTACAATTGAGTTCCATTCGCTTTCTCCTCGAGGTTCAATTCCGGAATAATCAATCCATCGGGATGAAGCAAATTCAGAATTACCTTTTGCATCTGTAACCCAGGTTAATTGAGGTAAGGTTTGTGCAAGGGTGCGGAATCGTTCTTCGTTTTCTTCTACTATTTTTCTGGCTTCCACCTTTTCCGTAACATCCACGGCAGTGATTTTTATCCCGGAAATTATATCGCCGCTGGAATAAACCGGAGCATATTCGAAATCTACATAATAATACTTTACTCCGTCATTTCCATTCAATGAAATTAATGACTCTTTTCCGGTATGCTTCTTTCCTGTTAAAAAAACCTCATCTAATAACTGGCTGTATTTTTGATTTTTTAATTCCGGAAAAACCTCCAGAATACTTTTACCAATAACTTCACTTTCCTTTTTTCTCCATATATTTTTAAGGATCGCTTCATTTGCCATTTCTACAACGTGGTCTTTGCCTTTTAAGATGGCTTTTGCTACAGGTGATTGTAAAATAAGATTACGAAATCTTTGTTCACTCTCTTCCAATTGTTGCTGATGCGTTTTTTCTTCTGTTATATCCCTGATTGTACCAATCATTTTTTCAGGCAAATTATTTGAATCAAACAGAACTTTACCCTTTGCCTGCATCCAATGAATAGATTTATCTTGCCAGACTAAACGTGCTTCATAATATAATGTTCCTGTGGCCATAGCTTTTTGAAAAGCTTCTTCTCTTATTTGAAAGTCTTCAGGATGCAAGTGTTTTAGAAGTTGTGTATGAGTTAATTCAGTAACACCTTTATAGCCTCCAATAATGTTAAGATACTTTTCAGAATATTGTGGAACCATTGTTTTTAAATTTAGCTCCCACGTTCCTAATTCACTTGCTTCTACCACAATATTTAACCGCTCTTCATTCTGCTCTGTTTTCTTGCGGCCTTCAACTTTTTCTGTTACCTCTGTAACTGTTATAATTATGCCTGAAATATTTCCATCTTCCTCTTTGAGTGGATAATATAGAAAATCGAAGTACCCAATTCCCTGCATATCGTTTCGATGGATTGGTATTGCTACTTCATTTCCATGGTAAGGAATTCCTGTTTTAAGTACATTATTTAGTAGTTCCCTGATAGACTCTTCAAATTCAGGCAACACTTCGAACAATGGTTTTCCTATAAACTCAACTTCTTTTCTTCCTACCAATTGCAGATAATCATCGTTAGCCAGTTCCACAATATGTTTGGGACCGCGAAGAATGGTAATTCCTACGGGTGCTTGTTTCACCATGTTTCGGAATCGTTTATCTGACTCCTCCACTTTACGTCTCGATTTTACCTGCAATGTATTATCGAGCACCCATACAGCTACCTTTGTAACATGGCCTTCCAAATCTTTAAGAGGAGCATACACAAATGATACATAAATTAGTTCTTCCTTGCCATGGCGAATAAGCATCATTTCAACCTCGTTGGCATAATAGGATTCTCCGTTTGTAATGACATTGCTTAAAGCAGTTTCGTAATAAGGTCTTGCTTCAGCGAAGGTATCCCAATAGTATTTGCCAGCGATATCTTCATACCTTTTGCCGGCAATTTCTACAAAGCTGTCGTTTACAATTTCACTTATGAGTGTGTTGGCATCAAGAACACAAATACCAATAGGCGATTCTAATACCATACTTCGGATATTTTGTTCGCTTTCTTCGATTATTTTTCTTGATTGAACCTGCTCGGTTACATCAGTAACTACGGAAATTATTCCGGTTAATTTATTTCCCCCATCAAATAGTGGCTCATAAGTGAAATTAGAATAAAATGTTTCTTTTCTTCCATTTCTGGTCAGCGTGGTTGGAATTTCATTTGCAATAAAAGGAATTCCGCTTGTATATACATTATAAAGTAATTCTTCAAAACCTTGCCCCTTTCCTTCCGGTATAGCGGTAAATATAGGTAAGTTCATTACCTCCTCTTTTCGTTTTCCCCACAGTTTAAGTTGTTTCTCGTTTGCAACTTCTACAATATAATTTTCACCACGTAATACACTTATTGCAAACGGTGCCTGCTCCACCATGGTTCGAAAACGCATTTCGCTGGCTTTAAGGTTTGCTTCGGCATGTTTGATTTCTGAAATATCACGTGTCGTCCCGCTAATTGCAATCACCTCACCTTTTTCATTGAAAACAGGTGCAAAAATGTAATCATATATTCGTTTACCTAATGTGGCATGAGGGAAAGAAACTTCACCACGGATGGCTGCTTTTGTCGCTACCACCTGGTCTATTTCACGTTCATGCATTTCAGCATGCCATGGTTCGTAGCCCAATTCTAACAAACTTTTTCCTACGGATTCATCTATGGTGCGCCCCCACATTTTTAGCAATGCATCATTAGCATAGGTGAAACGATAATTCAAGTCAAAAGCATAGATCAAGTCTGGTGTATGCTGAATTATTGCCTCGTAAATACCTTGAATATTTTTGCTATGGTCGTTCATTCTTTTTATAAACTAGTGTACTGACAACTGATGCCGTAATTTCAGTAACAGCAAAAATTAAATTGAGATTAAATTAATGAGCGCCTGTTACTAATTGTAAATACTGTTTGTATAAATCCTTTTCTTTATCATCTCGTGTCAGGCTGAGACCGCAAATAAGGTGTTTTGGAAGGCATATTAACCTATCCACAATTTTATTGTAATCCAAATTTATAAATATCTTTAATACAATCAACTAGCAATCTGGTTTAACCAGATTGACAAGTTTTTTATGATACTATCAGATAAACCCAACAAGATTTCGTAATAATTTGTAAATGAAGCTTTTATAAATCCACAGAAAATAATGAAAGGGAATAACAATCAGATTGAGACTTCAATCATAAAGCCGTTCTTGTTCAGGTATCCTGGCTGAAATATTTTGAGAAAAGGTAAATCGGCAGAAAAACCGATAACTGAATAACCCAATGACAACTTTAATCAGTCTAATTTATTCCACTTTTTGAGGAATTATATATCTGGCAACCTCAGTTCTCAAAAACAACATAACCGTTGAGTGATGCAGCAATCAATAGCCAAAGAAAATATGGTAATAAAAGGAGAGAGGCGAGTTTCATTTGGCTTCGGTAATTAAAAAGCATAAAGCCAACAATTCCTGTTAATGCAACAATGGTAAAAAGGGATATCCAAACCAGGTGATAGTGGAAGAATAAAGGATTCCAGCCTACATTGAGAATCCATTGAACAACAAACAGGGCAATTAATGAATTTTTATCACCAACAATAGTATAGGCTTTGGCCATGTAGATGCTGAAACATATCATGATCGTAGTCCATGCAAACCCGAATACCCAGCCGGGAGGAGTCCATGGGGCTTTGTTTAAATTGGCGTACCATTCGGAATTGACGCCATTATTAGTGAATAAGCCACCAAGAGCAAGTGCTCCGAAGTTGAGAATTAGAAAGAGGATAAGTCTGTAGGTCATGGGAAAAAGGTTTATAGTTTTAAATCGTGAAATGCTAACAAATGTAGTGCCTATCAGACACGTATTGCGAGTTAAACAGGAAGTTATAAGTGTAATAGCGGCAAAATAATGCCGATATGATATTGAGAATTATGGAGAATGCATTATTACAGCTAATTAGAAACTAAATGTATCACAGGGATCTTTTGTGCACAATTCCAAGAAGTGGGAATTTGTTACATTTGTATTTCAAACGCATAGTTATTGTGATCAATCATTTAAGAATTCGGAATTTTAAGTCCATTGAAGACATTTCCATTCCTTCATGTAAGCGCGTTAATGTTTTTATTGGAGAACCTAATAGTGGGAAGTCAAATATTTTGGAGGCTTTGACTTTTTTTTCTGCTAATTCTTTTGAAACTGATAAATTTAAAGATTTTTTCAGGATTAAGAATGTGTCAGATTTTTTCTTTGATGGAAATACCAATAATGAAATTGAAATTTACACTGATGTAATCAATTTCAAACTTGGGTATTCTAAAGCTGATAACGGGACTTTGCATAATTCTTTCCGTGGAGCGATTTATTCTCATGCTAACAGTGGGCAATTTTCATATGGCAAATTTCCTAATGACATCAAAACACTTGAAAACAGTTTGATATTTACAATAAATTTTGACGGAAATGTTAGTCACTCTGAAAATAGAAATTCCACGACCCCATTTAGAACTTACATTTTCAAGCCACGGACTGAATTCAGGCAACATTTCACTCCGATACTTAATCCTCCATTTGGAGATAACATTCCATCCCTTTTGTTAGCGAATAAAGAGCTTAAAGATTTAGTGTCAAAAATCGTACAGGATAAGGGGTTCCGGCTATTAATAAAACCAGTTGATCAAACTATTGAAATAGCTAAAATTGTTGATGATAATATATACTCATATCCATATGGTTCTATTTCGGAAACACTTCAGCGAATTATTTTCTATTCTTTAGTAATTGAAACAAACAAGAAATCCTGTTTAGTTTTGGACGAACCGGATGCAAATACATTTCCTTTATATACCAAGCAGCTTGCTGAACTGATTGCACTTGATGCAACCAATCAGTATTTTATTGCAACACATAATCCTTATTTGCTAGGATCAATTGTGAGCAGAACACCAGTTAATCAATTGTCTGTTTTTATTACCAAAATGGTAGATTTCAAAACAAAAATATTTGAAGTGCCTGATGAAAAGCTTTCAGAAATTTTAGACAGCGGTCAGGATGCTTTTTTTAATCTCGATAAATTTTCAGAGAGTTAATGAATCACATTATTTTAGAATGTAAACCCGATGAAGAATTTATTCGGGCTCTTGGGTTTTCAAGGAAGCAAATAATTCATCAACCGAATAAGGGTGCAGTGATTAATTTTCTAAGGAAAAATCCTGGTTTAGTTTGTGTAGGAATTATGGATGAAGACCCGGGCACTACACAACCTAAGCATCTCAAGGAATTTGTTTTTAACCGGGAATTATCAGAACACAACTTTTCAGTATTTGAGAGCAAAAGGACAAGTCATTTAATCATTATGATTAAGCCTCGACTGGAAGACTGGATATTGGATATCGCTAAAAAGAATCAGGTAGTACCTGGGGAATTCTCATTACCAGAAGAACCGAAACAATTACACAAAGTCATCAACTTCCAATTGATAAAATTCAGTGAGATGGTGTTAGAGATGCTTTCAAAGAAAAGTAGCGCATTGATTGCATTGAAGAAAATTATAAATCAACAGTTTAAGAAATAGTATATGCTGTTCTTGGTTGAACCCATTATCGGCTTTATAAAAGCTTGAAACTCCATAATACAATTATCTTGAAAAATACAACAACAGAAGGGTTGTATAAAATTACTAAAAATAAACTACGGAGCAATTTTGTCCCGTAGTTTATTTTAATTTGCACTAATAGACGACAAGTTTTTCAGAATCTCCGTTAGGTAATCGTAAAATGTAAACTCCACTTTTAAGATTTTCGGTTGAAATTTCGTCGACTTTCAGGTGTGTTGAAATCAGCTTACCGGTAATACTATAAATGGAAATGTCAACTGTGTTCGATAAGTACAACTTGGTACCAGCCTGTAACGGATTTGGTGAAATTGAAAAGCCATTATGCATCACTTTCTCCTGAGATAAATCTTCCATCAAATTATCTTTATTTTCAGCGGTACGTAATGCACCGGTAGCACCCTGTTGTACTATGGATAATGAATAGCATCCTGAACTGCCTGAGTTTGGTAACCCTCCAGGATGTGAAAGATACAAGTAGTAATTTTGGTTCCGAGGCAACTGTATGGTTATTATACGGTTTGAATAATTCATTGGATAAGTTGCTATTGTTGATCCAGCAGAAGATAATACTCTTAATGTGGCATTATTATAGGGCATGTAATTTGTCACAATAGTTACATCCACCATGGTGACTGATGACGGAGCTGTGATTTTTGTTTTAAATAAATAGTAATCGCTAACAGATCCTGAAACCGATTTGAATGAAGCAAAGACTGTTTGTGGAAGAGTAAGTTGTGAGGCAGTAAATCTTGAATTATTGACTTCGAAAGCATTTAATCCAGATGCGTTGCAATTCAGATTTACTGTGGCAGATGTTGGTGTTGTAAAGTTGTTTGTTTTGGGATTTCCAAATACACGACGGCAGCTGTATGGATTAGATAAGTCTGCTGAGGTACTGACCGAAATTGACACAATACATTTTTTCCCCTGGGGTAATGAATAACTTCGAACAGGAGTTGATCCGATCGTAGCGAAGTAACTCTCATTCTTAATATCACCATGTCCTTCTTCATTTATAGTTATGTGGTGCATAACAACAGTGCCAAACGGGTACGACTGAAAAGGTCCGGTCCAGCTGAAAGTTGCTGTTGTTAAAGTACTACTGGTTGGAAGTGGAGTAGTAGTGGTTATTGCTGTTACTGAATTGGAAGGTAAGGTTACTATTCCGCCATAATTTACAGGTGTAAATTGACTTGTTGCTGCATAATCACTTTTAGATCCGTCTGAACAAGTGGAACGAATCTGCCATTCATAAGAAAGAGGCCTGTCGCATTCATCAAACACATTAACCTGAGTGTATATGAAGCTGAAGGAAGGTATACCGAATGTTTCCTGCCATGGCGATTCCGGGCTGGTAATTGGTCGCACACGCACATCAAAATTTATCGCTCCTGATATGGGTGACCAGGATAGCAAGTAGTGTTGCGGATTACAAATGACTCCACAACTTTCTGTTGCAGTTAAACCCGTGGGAGCGGAACATAATTGCGCGTTAAGTTGCAGACAACTTAGAATAGTTAGTATTGATAAGAGTAGTTTTTTCATTATTAGCAGAATTTAATTTAACTTACTGGATTGATATCCGGCAAAGTTATTCCTGCAAAAAATAAGCATCAATGCCTAATTGTAGTGATTAGATGTTAAGATAATGTTGTGTCACCGATGGAATTGTGTCATAACTCTATGGGTTTTTATTGACAGAGACTGTTTCACCAAGTATGCGCGTAGCTAAGTTGTTTTGAAGTAATTTGGGCCTTTCCTGTTGAAATCAAAGAAATAAATACACAACAAATGTAATTAAAAACCTTACCGATAAAATTTGAAAATTTAGTAAAATTAAACTGTCATTAGCTACCGATACTGAAGTCATCACAGTTGTATATTTAGCAAATTGGTAATATACAAATACTTAGACAAATACTTAGAAGAATTTGGATCATTTATTAATCAATTTCATAAATTATTTCAAAATCGCTTTAAGGCATCAATTTATCAATTGCGCACTTTATGAAATAGTGTCACAGTAAAGCGTCGAATAGATATCAAAATTTAAAACGCTTTTGTGAAGGATTCTATTTATGAAACATCCACTATCAATCGATAACCATTAAATAGAAAAAGAGGAGACATGCTGCTCCTCTTTTCTTCAAATTAATATTTAAAAGCAGTAATGTTAACTTACTGTTTCATGATTCTGGCGATATTATTCCCTTGTGAACTTATGATTTTAAGATAATATACTCCTGGTGTTATTTCTTTCAATCCATCTGTTTCAATATTGTTAGTTCCTAAGGTTAAGTTAATAGCTTCCTCATAAATCACTTTTCCTGATAATTCCAATAGCTGAATATGAGCGGTCTCCTCAATTTCCGAGACAAAAGTGGTATTGAAATGACTTGTGAAAGGATTCGGATACGATGCAAGAACACGGGTATTTCCTGTTGCCGGAATAATTTGCCGCAATGGATCTACGATAGAAGCTAAGGTGTATTCTGTATAACCACCCAGTGAAGTAGAGTAATCAAGAGCGGTGATTGGTATATTTGATCTGACTGCATTTTCTGAAGGGAATACTGTACAAGGAACAAAATCCCAAACGCCTGCTGAGTCTTCTGTGCTGCGACAGAAGATGCCCAGATCCATTTCATTTATTGGAAAAAGTTCACTTTCATCATACTTAATTTCAATAGTAGCATTCATACCTGCGCTGGCACCTTGATTATAGATTTTATAAGTACGGGGGATCGAAAATCCGCCGTTGTTTCCTATTTGAAATAATGGAATCCTGTCAATAGAGAGCTGATTCAAAGGAACATTACTGGTAATAACAAAACCTAATCCACCATAATTTCTTTTATTGATTGGAGTAGTAACAGTTGTGTCAATTACAATTGCTGGCCCGAGACCAGCACTGGTTGAACTGACAAAAGTATTGAGTGGTGTTTCAACAATTTTTCCTTTGTTGCCAGTAGAGCTCATAGCACTTTGTTTTAAGACGATTAATGATCCTTTTAGATTAAATTTACCGGAAGTCAGTTTTGCTGTTCCAAATAATTCCATGTTTGACCAGGAAGGAGTTCCAATTTGGAAACTGGTTAAATTTTGAAGTGTTACACCTAATGGATTATTAACTACCAGATTATTCAGGGACTTTGCAGTCAGGTCATAATTGGGATTCGTACTGTTTCCATAAAGGAAAAGTGTTCCTTCCGGAATTGTAGTTCCCAATGAATCCACAAATAACCTTCCAGTGCTTCTATTCACCGATCCGACAGTCAGGTTTTTTCCATTTAAATCAAGGTACCCTGATACCTGCAATTTGTCAACACTTAGTGACGATTTCAACACGGTATAAAATGATGTTCCCAAAGTATTGCAAAACAAGTTTTGTAATTTATCGATATTGATTTCCAAAGCAAGCGAATCGTAATTATAAGTCGGAGAGTTAGAAACATCAATAGTCCCTTTCGATGGCACTGAGTTGGTTATTTTAGTAGTAATGCCTCCTACTGTAGAATAAACAATTTTTCCGAGCATGCTGAGGTTTTTTCCGGCCAGGTCTAAGTCGGTAGTTAGTATCAGATTATAAAGGAATAGTTCGGTATTTGGTAAAGTAAAGCGGGCATTAGGGTTCGAAATATCAATATTGCCTCTAATTTGACTATCTACCAAACCTGTTGGGTTCGAGATGGTAATCGTTTGTATTGATGGATATCCTAAGAAAATTAACTGCGGTATTTTCTTTAAGTTAGAAGGTAAAGGAGTGTTTACATCCCATCCGATTGTGCCTGCACTCATATTAAAGTTTTTAAAGATAAAAAAATCGTCGGATTCTCCGAGAATAATATTAGGAAGTAAAGGTTTAGCAGCTGTTCCTGAAATTGTAAAATTTCCTTTTACCGCTGTGGATCCGTCGAAAATGTAATTGTTATCAGCATCCACATCGTTTACATTTCTGATGGTCAGATTGTTGAATTCCATGTTTGATGGGAAGGTACTTCCGTGATACAAATGAACGCCACCACCAATGAATTGAAAGGCTGTAGAATTAGTTGCTGTAACCTCCCCATGTATATAAAGGGTACCGCCATTCATGCGAAGTAAAGCACCATCAGCCACCTTAAGTTTTTTGCAACTGGCGGCAACTCCACCATAAATGATAGGATTAAATGGTCTGCCTGCAGGAATTTTTACATTATCGAACTCGGTAGGAACTTGTTGAGGCTCCCAGTTAAAAGGTGAATTCCAATCTGCTGAATTGTTTCCTGTCCATACCGTACTTAGGTCGCCGGATAGGCTAATAAAAAACAAATCAAACGTTCCGGAAGCAGGGGTGTTAAATAAAGATGCATTTGCAAATGAAAGGATAGAACCGGCAAATATTCCGGAGATAAGTTCGTCTCCATCTGCATTGGTCGTAATGCTGTTTAACCTGTCAAAACCGATGCTTTGTATAGCATCAGCCCACAATACAATACCTGTGGGATCATACTTGAATAGTACAATGTCGGTTGAACCGGCTACTGTTATCAGTGTTGTATCAATTGTAATAGAAGTTCCGTTGAACAGGGCACCTACCAACACATTGCCGTCACCATCAATTTTAACATTTGTTCCCTGAGATCCCCCCACACCATTTTCAGTTTTTAACCACTCAACAGTTCCGGCATCACTCAGTTTTGCTGTGAAAACCTGGCCATTGGGATTGGTCTTTGAAATTGATACTCCAGCAATGATCAATGTGCTCCCCGAAAAATCACCGGTGATGGCCACATTTCCACTATTGTCAGCACTTACATCATAGCCAATAGCATTCCCGGTATTTCTTACCCATTCCACATTCCCCAGATTATTATATTTAACGATGTAGAAGTCGTTGCTGGCAATACTTGATAAAGTAACCGGAGTGAATGAATAGGTAATACTAGAGCCAAAGGTGTTAATGTTCCCGGTGATATACGAATTTCCATTGTTATCGACACTAAAACCCCGAACTCTGTCATCCCCTATACCACCATCGTTTCTCGCCCATTGTACATTTCCATTGGAATCATATTTTACCAGGAGGATATCATTCACCGACGAGAAAGGATCATTTTTGGTTAACAGGGTCTGACTGCCAATGGTAATGGATTCACTCGAACTTTGAAATGCCAGATAAATATTACCAGTACTATCGGTAGCAACTTTCGATACCCCATCAGTTTTATCGCCACCTTCACCATTCACCCAAATAATATTTCCATCTGTGTCATATTTCACCAAAAACAGATCGGGCAGCGATCCATTTGACACATTAGTTAGTACTGTAGTGTCAATTGTCAGTGTAGGTGAATTGTAAGTTCCGGAAACTATTACATCTCCGTTATTATCGGCACAAACACTGTATCCTATGGCACTGCTATTTGGCGTATTAAAAGTTCTTCCCCACATCACAATTCCGGAGGCGTTGTATTTTACCAGATAAAAATTACTTCCTGCTCCAACGGTATTTAAAACTACAGAACCAAATGTAGTAGTGGCAAGGATTCGGCCGGTGACATAAAAATTTCCATTTTTATCGCCACAAGTGCCCCAGATTTCAGCCTCCGGAGTGTTGGCATCAACCGATACATACCAGTTTAAAGGGGGTGTCTGTGCCAACAGATTATTGGCAATCAGGAATAGAATCATAACCATGATTCCCTTTTTTAAGCATAATTTCATTTTTAGCATACTAATAAGTTAAGAGGGTTAAGGTTTTGTAACTTGTCATTTTCAAATCCGTGTAATACTAATTAGTACCGGACTGTTTATTTAACGAAACAAAATTCCCTCATAAACTTGAAGTAGTAAATCCCCGAATTCGGGGAAAATAAAAAGGCGGCAGATTTCAAAAACCTGCCGCCTTTCAATGAGTAATGTATTTACATTACAATTTTCTGATTTATTGCTTTAGCTACCGCTTCAGTCATGCTTACTACATGTAATTTTTCATAGATCTTTTTCATGTGAGATCTGACGGTTTCATAAGTAATATTGCATTGATCAGCAATCATTTTGTAACTCAATCCATTTACCAGACATGATAGTACTTCCTTTTCGCGATTTGTAAGATTGTAATCATCCTTATTCTCATTGGACAGATTGGGTTCTTTTTTTGGTGTTTGTAAAAATCCCAATACTTTTCTGGCAACAGTCGGACTCATGGGGCTTCCTCCCTGATACACTTCTACTATACACTCTAGAATCCGCGAAGGAGAGGTGCTCTTAAGAATGTATCCTGATGCACCGGCACAAATAGCTTCAAAAACATGTTCATCATTTTCAAATGCTGTTTGCATCATTACATTAATTTTAGGAAAGTGTTTCTTAACAATTTTGACACCTTCAATACCATTCATGCCAGGCATTTCAATATCCATTAATATTACATCAGGCTGACTTTTTTCTATATCAGCAATTAGATTACTGATGTTGGGAAAAGTTCCTGCAATCTGAAAGCCGGGGCTACCATCGATAAGAATATCCAGGGAATCCAGTAGTTTTTTATTGTCGTCAAAAATCGTAACTCTGATAGCCATTGTTATTGGAATTTAGGTGCTGTATGAAATATTCAATAGACAAAGCAAAGTTAAGCATGCCCGGAGGAACAAAAATCCCCGATATCGGGGATTTTATCAGAGAAGATTGCTGGCGGGCAATTTTACCTCGATGGAGGTGCCTGCTGAAGAACTTTTAATCTGCAAATTTCCTCCTATCTGCGATGCCCTTAACTTCATATTAACCAGCCCATTACCACCGGTTATGCTGCTATTTTTGTGGTCCGCAGTTTTTGCCGGATCGAAGCCTTTGCCATTATCACTTATAATAAGTTGAATTTGAGAATCGGTTAGTTTGAGTTGGGAGCTTACAACAGAGGCTTCAGCATATTTTACGGCATTGTTGATTGCCTCTTTATAAATTAAGAATAAGTTTTGCTTTAGTTCCATTCCGAAATCCTTTTTGTAAAGTTCCGGGTCGCAATGAAATTTGAAGCGAATGTTTTTAGAACCTAATAACGATGATCCGAACGATTCCATTCGACCAATCACGACCTTACCACTGTCGTTAACCGGATTAATACTCCACACAATATCACTGAGGTTTGAGATGGTCTCCCGGGACGTATCACCAATTTTGTGTACCAGGTCCATTACTTTTTCAGGTTCGTTCAGGTGCAATTTGTTTTTGATTGCTTCACTATAAATGCTGATACTACTTAGTGTACTTCCCACATCATCGTGCAAATCGGCACTGATATTTTTACGTTGATCAATCAGGCTTTTCTGATGGTTTAATTTTTGACGTAGTTTGTATCTGTTAAACAGGAGGACAGTAACGCCTAACATAGCCAATATGCCAATAATTAAAAAGTTTCGGAATAATTGTTCCTGTTCCAGTTGTTGTTCCCGGATGGCTTTGTCTTTATTCGCAAGTTCAAGTTCAGCAGCCCTAGATTTTGATTCAAGCATCTTTGAAACCAGCTCCTGCTGAGTTTTCGTCAGCTGCATATCCTGAAGCGCTTTGGATTGGTTTAAAAGTTCCAATTCATTTTTGGTTTTCACAGATTGTAATTGTGAAACCATTAATGCTGCCTGCTGCTCTTTTATAGAAAGTTGTTGCAGATTTTTTTCAGTATTCAGCAGTGCAATTTCCTTATCCTTTTTTTCAGACTCATACCGGGTTTTCAATTCTGCCAGTTGCTTATTGCTCTCTTCAGTAAAGATGGAATCTTTTACCATTCCGGCAGCCACATAATTTTTTAAAGCAGATTGACCGAAATTCACACGTTCAACCTGTGGATAACTCGCTGAAGAAGCACGCAAATTATCGAGTCGCGACAATGCCATGTAGGCATCTCTGGTGACTGATTTCAAGCCCGCCCCCATGGCAATTTGTAAAGCCTGTTCGAGATGTTTCTGAGCCTCGTTGTAGTTGCCTACGCCCATCTGGGCATCACCCAAAGAAATCAGGTTTGCAGATTGATTGTATTTGTTTCCGGAAGCCATATTAATTTCATTGGCTTCAGAAAATACTTTAAGAGCATTGGTATATTGTGTTTTCGCTGTAATAGAATCAGAGACTTTAGTTGATGCTGTGGCATCATTCAGGTAAATACTACCAATGTTGGTGAGATTCGCAGCAATCCAGTTTTTATTTCCGGTTTCACGGTTTAATTCCAATGCCTTATTAAAATCAACTAATGCTTGATTTGTGTTGTCTCTTTTTTTGTGAACTAATCCAATGTTGTTGTATACCATGGCCAGTCCGTTTTTATCATTTATTGCGCCATAGAACTTCAATGAATTATCATAATTTAATAAAGCATCTTCAAAAGATTCCTGATCAACATAAATCAAACCGATGTTGTTCAAGGTGAGTGCTGCACCCTTTTTATCATCAAGTTCTTCTTTTAATTTCAGTGATTTGTAAAAATATTGGAGTGCTTCAGGCAAATTACCTTGCCGACGATAGATGTTTCCCAAATTATTGTAGGTGAAGGATAATCCTCTGGAACCACCTATTTCTTCTCGTATTTTCAAGGACTTAAAATAACTGACCTTTGCATCTTCCAAATTGCCCATATTTTCATCGTTCAACCCGATGTTATTATAAGCATCTGCAATTCCTTTCTTAAAACGAATCCTTTCACTCAAATCCAAAGCGAGCAAAGCGTTTTCTTTTGCAGCTTTGAAATTCCCTTTTCCATAATAGTACTTTATGATTTCTGTATATGTTTTACACTTTAATGTATCATCGGCCTGTGTTTTTAAAACTGATTTTAGGGAATCAATGGGAGTAGTGTTTTGTGCTACTGAATTATTTGCAAGAGCGAAACAAAGCAACAGCAAAACCGAAAGAAATCGAAACATAAATCCAGAAATTATTCGAATGTTGAGGTTAAACATGTCCAGTGTTCTTTTTGCTAAACAACTGTCCATTTAGCACATCCGGACTAGAACAAAGATATGTTCCGAATTGATTCCATGCAACTACTCAGAAATTTTTAAAGGCGGTTTGACGTGTTTTCTGAAATGAAAAGTCTCTAGTGCAGCATATTGAAAAAAAGTATGTACACCAACCAAATCGGCAACCTGCACCCTTTAGTTGGCATATCAGGCAACTAAAAGGCAATTCATCTCTGGCTTAAGGCAAAGGTTAAAATTCAATACGGAATGTCATTGAAGGCTAAACAACCTTATGAAAATTGCTCCTCAACATCCGTCACTTTTCCCCTGATAGCGAATAAACTTTTTACCATCAAAACGTGCCAGTCCGGTGCCGGCACCAAACCACAAATTACCATCTGCATCTTCCAAAACAGATTGCACATAATCATCAGGTAAACCATCTTTGGATGTGTAAGAAGCATATGTCTTCCCATCAAACTTTGTCACACCGCCACCGGCAGTTGCAAACCACAAATTTCCGGAATGATCTTCGTAAACGGTCCATACAAAATTGTTATTCAACCCGTTTTTATCAGAGTATGTTGTAAAGCTTTTCCCATCAAACCGGCTTGCTCCACCAAAACGGGTAGTCAACCAGATATTCCCCTTGGTATCCTCATATAATCCTTGTACCAGATCATTACACAAACCATCTTTTTGAGTGTATTGACGCATTTTTGTTTTGTCGGCCGCAGTGTTTTCCAATACAAAAACGCCATTTCCATTGGTTGCAAACCAGGTTTTCCCGCTTTTATCCTGAAGGATGCTGTTTATCAGTTTAGGCGCTGTATAAGCACCCGGGAAACGTGAGAGGTCAGCGGCAGGAATCTTAATTTCCGTGAAATTTTTACCATCATAATAAAAGGCCCCATCTTCGGTTCCAAACCAAACACCGGTTTTTCCCGTTGGCATATTTTTGTCTATGGCAATCGACCAGACTTCATTATCATCGATTCCACTTTTTATATTAAAGCTGTTTATTACTTTTCCGTTATAGCTATAAATCCCTTTGTTCGTTGCAATCCAAATAAGTCCGTTTGAGTCTTGTTTAATATCGCGTACCACAATAGCATTGAAGTTATCATCCTCATTAAAGAACTTCAACTTTTTTCCATCAAATCTTGCCAATCCCTTTCCATGTGTTCCTACCCAGATGTTACCTGATTTGTCCTGGATCATCGCCCGGATATAATTTCCAATTTGAAGCGTGGAATCTGCTTTATATGCCTTCTTAAATGAGAATCCGTTTTCGAGGATGTTTGGTGTGCCTGAGCCTTCGATTGCCCAGGAGGGGCTTTCTTCGAAATTTATATTTGCCGATTTAGCAGTTAAATGTGACTGATCCATGGTACAGGAGCTTGCAGTAGCAATTAACAGGAGCAGTGTGAATATTGATTTCATAGGTCCGGGTTTTTAGAACATCGTTGAATGCACACAAATATACGTGGTAATTTTAATTTAAGCTGTTAGCGACTAGTTATTAGGGTGTTAATGACTTGTTAATGTGTCGGAATCACCATTGGATTGCGTAAATTTGTAGTTGAAAATGAAGCGCAACTACCTTATTATATCTGTTTCTTCCATTGCCTTGTTGATCGTTTTGGTCATCCAGGTAAAATGGATAGTGCAGACGGCTAAAGTGAAGGAGGAGCTGTTTAATGAAAAGGCCAACATGGTAGTTGCCCGAACGGCTGAGGTGCTGAGTGCAGATCCGCAAGCATGCAGAAACTTTGAAAGCGGAACCGGAGCTGAAGAACTTGTTAAGACGGATTCGTTGTTCACCAGTTACATGGACTTTTATGATATCAATACCGATTACTCATTTGCAGTGGCGGCACCCGGACAAAGTTCAACTGAAAAATCAAACAGTAAAGATGAAACGGTTTATAAAAAGCGACTGGAAGAAGAAACAACACAAAGTGGACTTGAGCTAAGTTTTTTTGTAGAAGGAAAGAATAAATTTATTCTTGAGGAAATGGGAACATTGTTTCTAACTTCTATAGTTTTAATTCTTGTAGTGCTGGTATTATTCTGGAGAACCATTTTATCTTTAATGAAAGAAAAGAAAATTGCCGGTCATACCACAGAGTTTCTAAATAACATGACTCATGAATTCAAAACACCTTTAACCAACATTGCATTAGCAGGAAAAATGATTTCTAAAGATGTTTCACAAGAAGGCAAAGTGAAACAATATACGGAGATTATCCTACAGGAAAATGAAAAGCTTCGGTTACAAATTGAACAGGTTTTGAATATGAGTGCGCTGGAGCGTGGAGAAATCAGACTGCAGAAAGGTCCTGTTGACATACATCAATTGATTAAAGAAAGTGTAAATGGAATGTCGTTGCAGATTGAAATCCGCGATGGAGTATTATCACTGGATCTGAAAGCAACCAAAACGGAAATTAATGGGGACCGGGCACATTTAACTGGAGCTATTTCTAATTTAATTGACAATGCAATTAAATATTCCCCCGAAAAGCCAGTGATTAACATTTCAACATACAATGAAGGGAATACGGTTGTTTTACATATTAAAGATAATGGTATTGGAATAGAGAAAGAATATCAGCAAAAAATATTCGAGAAATTTTTTAGAGTTCCAACCGGTGATATTCATGATGTAAAAGGTTTTGGACTTGGGTTAACATATATTCATAAAATTATTACCCTGCATGGTGGAACCATAGCAGTGGAAAGTCTAAAAGGTTCTGGCACTACTTTTTCAATAAAAATTCCGTTGGCTGATGAAGGGAATTAATATTTTACTTGCCGAAGATGATCTTAATTTAGGATCGTTGTTGAAGGATTTTCTGGAAGCGGAAGGCTATCAGGTGGTGTTATGCAAAGACGGAGAAGCAGCTTTGCAAACCGCTTTACAGTCACAGTTCGATTTAATGCTTTTGGATGTGATGATGCCAAAGATGGATGGATTTTCATTGGCATTAGAGATCAGAATGACAAACAAAACAACGCCAATCATTTTTCTAACAGCTAAATCTCTGAAAGAAGATAAAATCAAAGGCTATGGTCTGGGTGCCGACGATTACATTACCAAACCATTTGATGAAGAAGAGTTACTATGTAAAATTAAGGTTGTATTGAAAAGGACAACTCCTGAACCTGTTCTTATGAATGAAACAGTTCCAATTGGAGCATATATTTTTGATCCACGAAATCAATCACTAACATGCAATGGCACTTTGAAGCGGATTACCGAAAAGGAGTGTGAAATACTTTTATATTTAGTGAAACACCGGAATGTTGTCATTAAAAGAGATCAGATGTTAAAAGATTTGTGGGGACAAAATGATTATTTCCTGGGAAGAAGTCTGGATGTTTTCATTACTAAATTCAGAAAGTATTTTAAGGATGACTCCGCTATTAAAATTGAAAATGTTTTTCGAGTAGGATTTATTTTTAATGTGCCTGACAAGAAGTGAGTTCTTCCTTTACGATTTCTAAATTATCTGATAAATAGCTATTTTCCAAACTGATAAGCTTTGTGGAGATTGCATATCAAAATTGTAATTACAATTTCATGAATTTTTCAGCATACACCTTATCGCCGGCAGTAATTTTGATAAAATAAAATCCTGAAGCTAATTTGCTTATATCAATACTCTCATTGATTTCAGCAACGGGTATTTCACGAATTGTTTCTCCGACCATATTAATGACAGAAATGGAGGAGGTGTTTACCGGCACTTCATTTAACCGAACATTAATTTTATCGTTTGCCGGGTTTGGATAAACAGAAATTCCCAGGCTTACTTCCGGTTCATTAATTCCGGTTGATATAGAGTTGTAGTTAGAAATGATCCACCATTCAGGGTCGAAAATTACAGAGTCAACAGTGAAAGGAACATTAACTAAAAATGTTTCACCGGAGAAGGTATGATTTAAACGTACGATCGTATCCTGAGTGCTATTCTTTAATTTAACCGGAATGGGTAGCTCAAAGAACGGAACAGAGGGATGTGATTGCACCTGATCAACCTGCAGATAAACGCTATTGCTAACCTGTGACCAACTTATGTTGTAAGTTGGAAATCCTTCACCGGTATACCAGTCATTGAAGTACCATGTCAGATTTTGTCCCGATGCACTTTCGAAATGACCTTTCAGATCAGCAGTGGTTGCAAATTCATATGCGCAAGTAACATCTGAAAGGTAATTATTTATGGCACTATAAAAAGCAGAATCACCAATTACCCAACGAAGTTGATGTAAAATCATGGCTCCTTTCGCATAGGTAAGCCTGCCACTGAAAAGTCGTGAAATATTGGTTGTATCGTTGCAAAACACAGATCCGCCCGATTGTGAGGTAATGTAGTTGATTTCGTTTTGTTTGAATGGCATCCAATAGTAAGGCTCAAGATGCTCGTAACATAAACCTGAAAGATAAGTTGCAAAACCTTCATTCAGCCAGATATCAACCCAACTGCCGCAAGTGACTTTATCACCAAACCAATGATGAGCTAATTCATGAGCTAAAAGATCAAACCCGAAATTTGAAACAAATGTCATGGTTTGATGTTCCATTCCGCCACCCCATCCAAATTGTGCATGGCCATATTTTTCATTCTGAAAAGGATATATACCGAATAAGGTATCATATAATTGAATCATGGAAATAATTACATTAGTTTGTGATGCAGCGTTTGTAGAGTCTTCAGGATAAACATAATTGACAATTTCAAGTGTATCACCGGCAAAAGGTGCATAATGTGAATATTTCACATAGTTGGTAACAGCCATACAAATCAGGTAAGTAGCAATGGGATAATTATGCTTCCAATGAAAAAGTTTGTTAGAACCATTAGGTGTTTCAGCAATTAAAATTCCATTACTGGCACCGGTCATAGCATTAGGAACATTAAGGAAAATATCAATTGAATCGGCTTTATCTGTGAGTCCGTTTTTGCAGGGCCACCAATCGCTGGAACCATAAGGCTCAGATAGAGTCCAGATCACCGGAGTGCCACTGTGGGTATCCTGAATAAAGGAACCAAATCCGGATGATGCAGGTATGCCATGATAGTAAACAGTTACAGAGTCCGGGATATTTATTTGCAGAGAAGATGTAAATGGTATAGTTATTATATCGGAAGCATGCGTAAAACTCAAACTTAAATTATGATAGATAACAGAATCAACAGTCAGTGCATCGGTAAGATCTAATATTAGCGTATCAAAAGTTGTCTCAACAGGAACGAAAGTTGTTGTTACATGACCGGAGATATAATTATTTGCCGGATTAACATTCCAATAACAATTATAGTGTTTTACATCATAGCCCTGAGTTGCACTGAGTGAGTTTGGGGTCATTTTTCCGGCATGTGCCGACTCTTCACCCTTCACAATTTCCAAAAAGGAATCATGAGAATATTTTTGCTGAGCAACCAACGTTGTTGATGTAAACAAAAGGATATAAATGAGGAATTTTTTCATGAGGATATATGATTAATCTATAAAGGTAATGCAATTTTACAAAATCGTCATTGTTATAAATGTCGTGAAGGCTAAAGCTCCCAAAACTTGTATTATTTCACAAAATGCTCTATATTCACTTCCTAAATCAAAATGTAAAACTATGGCAATCGTAAATCTATATCTTAATTTTAAAGGTAATTGTGAGACCGCATTTAACTATTACAAATCGGTTTTCGGAGGAGAATTTACTTATATAGGCAAATTCAAGGAAATGCCTCCACAGGAAGGAATGCCTCCAATGTCGAAGGAAATGGGAGAGCAAATTATGCACGTTTCATTGCCGATAAGTAAAGAGACCTCGTTAAGCGGTAGCGATGTTGGTGATGAATATGCAGCTCAGTTCAAGCAGGGAAATAACTTTTCCATTTCAGTCAGTGCAGCCAGCAAGGAGGAAGCTGACAAGTTGTTTAATGGATTGTCCGCGGGAGGTACTGTTATCATGCCTTTGAGCCAGACCTTTTGGAGTGAATACTTTGGGATGTGTACTGATCAATTTGGAATTAACTGGATGATCGGATATGACAAGAATCAAATGTAACTATTAGATTAACAAATAGATAGTTAGTTTTCCAATTTCTTGGAATCGTCGGGACAAATGCAGTAATTTGTTGAAAAATAATTAATTACATGGAATTTTAGCACTAAATAGCTTGATAGGCATTATTATGCCGATATACTATAATTATTTAACACGTAGCATTGCATGTCTAGACCAACCACCAAACAGGAATTACTTAAGGCAAGTCAGGAAAAGCACACCGCGATACTCGAATTCATCGGGAAGCTACCGGATTCTGAACAGGAATTTCATCCGGGCACGATGAATCGCAATGTGCGTGATGTGCTTATTCATTTGATAGCCTGGCACAACATGTTTTTGAAGTGGTATGAGGTAGGTATGAAGGGAAGCAAGCCCGTGATGCCATGTGAAGGATATAGCTGGAAGACAACACCGGAGTTGAATAAAAAAATCTGGAGTGATGGCCAGGGTAAAGGATTGAAGAAAGTGATGAAGGAGTTTAAAGATTCACATGAGGCAGTTCAGGCTATCATAAGCAGTCACACCAATGCCCAATTATTTGAGAAGCAAAAATATGCATGGACCGGTTCGACATCTTTAGGATCCTATCTTGTTTCGGCAACATCGAGTCATTATGATTGGGCAATTAAATTAATGAAACGAGCTTTGAAATGAATGCTGAAATGAGGCGTTAAAAGTGTATGAGGAAAATTAAAACTAAAGAGCCTGTAAAAAAATTATGAAAGCCATTGCATTTTTTGTTATATTAATTTTTCATACAATCATAAATTTCGCGCAATCGCCATTTGATTACGGTAAGAGTAAACAAATCTATTTTTTATCGGGTGAAGAAAGAGACAGTTTAGGAATTGAGGAAATCACCTGTGTGCTACAACTTCCTGAAAACGACAGGGGAGGTATGGGAGAAAATTGGGATGTAACAGTAATTCAATTTTCTCCGGAATTAATAACTGATGATTGGTATCCGATTTCGATGCCGGCAACTTTCAAATATAATTTTGATAGTCTGATCACGGATATGAAATTTTTAAATGGATCGCGGTATGAACTATTTGAAGGAATTGCCGGATCATATGGCGGCGGTGGATATGGATCGTTTGACTGGAAAGATATAGAGCGATATGGTGATAGCATTTCCATAATAGCAACCTCCTGTGTGGGTCATTGTGGCGATCAACCGGTTAGGTTTTCAAAGAATGTATTTAATGATGCCGGGATGCTTTTATATAGTGTAAATTATCCTACAACGGAGGGAAGTGATCTGTTTCCGGAAGAAAAACTTTCTTTGTCAGCAATGAATGAAATTTTGATGGCAGGAGTAAATGAGGAAAATCATCCCGACACTATATTTTATAATTACACCAAATCCGGATTATTCATTAAACCGGAAGAGAAAGAAATTCAAATTGAAAGTATCAAATCAATATTTGTATCGGAATCCCATTTCAACTATAAAGAATTTCAGCAATGCTATATTGGTAAAATTGAAATGGAAAAAGTTATTTCAAAGAAACTACGATTACTTCCTGAATTGTTGCTAATTGAAATTTATCGATATGGGGTGTTTTCATTTGCACTGAACCCGGCTAATAAAAAATACTATCGTACAGGCACTTTGGAGTTGGAGCAATAAAAAGTCAGATCTGAAAATTGAATAATGTCATGAAGAAAAAAGAATGTCCATCATGCGCCATGGAAATTGAAAGTTCATCTGCAACTTGTCCGGTTTGTGGATATGAATTTCCGGTTCAAAGTAAAATTTATACGTGGGTTGCAGTGTTATTGTTGGTGGTAATATTGCTCTATTTTATTTTTTAAAATTGGAAGTTCATTCTCAACGAAAATTCTCAAAGTATCTTTAATAAAAAAGGCGTTCTGTATTCAGTACGCCTTTTTTATTTTATTACTTCTGACTGTTTAGTTCACAACAAACTTCCCTGCGCTTACAGATTTAGTTCGGGAGTTTGTGAGTTTGTAAATGTACATACCCTTTGGTAACTGGCTTCCATCGATTATAAATTCGGCTGAAGTAGTATACTTTGGCAAGGAAACAGATTTACCTGTTATGTCAGAAATCTGAAGCGAAAACTCATCAGCTGAGGGGTTATTGAATGTCATTGTTGCAGTTTCACTTAATGGATTAGGGTAAATGAAGACATTATCTTTATTTGCAATTTCACTGAGACCTGTTGGCAGAACAAAGACGAAGGTATTCAGAGTTGTATTCGTTATAATTGCAGTATTATAATCGAAATAAATATATGCGGTGTTATTAATTTCTGTACTGTCGGCTAATCCGGAATTGCCACGAATTCTGTAACGAATATAACCATGACTTTCAGGTTCATTGGCAACACTATCAACAAGTAAAATATTCAAGAACGAGAATTTAATAGCGCCATTGTTTTTAATTTCAGTCTTCAATGAATGGCTTGCATCCAAAAGTTCAAAGGAGCTAAAGTTTAGATTATTATCGAGTGTATCCAGAATGACAACGTTGAAGGCCGTATCATTTCCGGTATTTTGGAATCTGATTAAGTATTCCAGGGTATCACCCATTAATGTAAAATTCTCAGCAAGTATTCCGGGTGGAGTTGCAGATTTATCATTTGGATCAAAAGCACAAAGAACAGTTTTAGTCAAAAATTCCTGATCAGAGAACTGTAACGTTCCCCCTGCATTGTAGGTGTTAGCTCCGGCAGTGAAGAACACCGTATTAAATCCAGCAGGCATCAAATGACGAGCCATAATTGTAACACTTTGGTATGGGATTAGATTTGTAAAAGTCCAGTAAATGGTATCATTCGAAATAGATGATGGAGGGATATTTGAAGAAATATAACTGGTGTTGGAGCTGGTAATTAACCAAGCAATAACATCACATGGGGTGCTGCCGGTGTTTTGCACTACAAATTTAATATCCTGTGGAGTGTTACATCTTGGGAAGAGATAAAGATCTTTAACATCTATAGAATAATCTGGCAAACTCGAAATGTAACCAAAATCTTTTCCTGTTATACTCCCTGTTACATTTAAAGTATATGTGGTAGAATCTGTAAATAAGGTAAGGCCAGGAAGATTATTGGAAGGAACTAATACTTTGAGTCCATTCGTTGAACCCACGGAAAATTCACCTGAACTATTGGAATATGCTAATGTCATATCGGGGTTAAGTTCAAACCTTGCCATACTTAATTTAGGGTCTGTTGGATCATTAATCTTATTCTGATTCAAATCGAAGAATGCAGTGCCGGAAATTAAAAATGGTGGATTTGCGATTGAGAAAACATCATTCAAATAGTGGATTGCGTTTGGAGTGGTTAATTTCAAATCCAGGTTATTTAAAATTGGAGCATTTGATGGAGGATTAAAAAAAACTCTTACAGTAAAGCTATCGATCAAAGTAATATTGGCAGCATTTGCATTAAGTGGTTGTGGGAAATTATTGGTAATAATTAATACATTAGTAACATTTCCATTTGGATTTCCGGTAGGAAGAAAAATAGGGTATTTTGAAACTATTTGATGAATAGATGATACTCCTCTATAGGCAACAGGTGGTGTAATGGAAACAATTGCAGGCTCCAATCCAAAATCATTCCCGGTTGAATTAGAATTATTAATTGTTACAAAAAGTGTATCGTTAGATGATGTAAGAAATAATAAGTTACTGGCATAAATGGTTACAATTAAAGAATAATTTCCATTAAGCGCAGGAAGACTGTAATTACCGGTCGCATCGGTAAAAATATTGAGGTTCAATGGAGAGACCTTAACTAAATAATTTGGCAAACCCGGTTCACCAGAGTCATATATTCCATTGGCATTTAAATCATGGAATACTTTTCCGCTGATATATCCATCAGGAGGTGGGACGTTAAATGCTGCAGGTAGTGTATGCGTTGTTTCTGTCCATGGAGGTGAGGGCGCATTAACAGTTTTGACTTCCAGATCATAGATACCGGATACAGCTGTTAGTGGAATAGAAATTTCGGAGATAACCGAATCGGCATTTAACACAGTTGTAGGGTTTATCCAACTATTGAAATAATCAAAACCCTGAATTACATTAGGTCCATTAATTAATTTTATGGAACTAATGTTTCCGGATGGACTGCTGTTCTGAATAAACAAACCACTTCCGGTAATAGTAGTTTGTAAAGTTTGACCTATTGCTCCTTGCGTAGGAGAAATACTTGTGAGTTGAGCTTGAGCAATAGTTGCCCCCAAAAGTGCAGCGATAAGGATGTAAATTGTTTTCATTTGGCTGATTTATTTGATTAGAAACAAAAATTCAAACTGTTTAAATTACAATCAGATTAATAGATTCGATGTTAAAGATAAACAAGTGTTATTAATGGGAGATGTCGTTTACCAAAAAAACAGGATATTTTATACAGTTACCCGAAATTCATGAAGTGAACTAAAGGTTATTTATAACTAACTGTAAATCATAGTTATATGATTTCATCTTGGTCAAGAAAGCAACTAATGTGAACTGTGAAGAAGTTGTTTTTCTGATTTTCGCCAAAATGACCTCATCAGACGTGACTGTTTTGAATTTGGCAAGAAGTATAGCGCTGACATTAGGAACACTTTCTTTTTCGATGCCTCCCGATACCTTAACAACAGTTTTAAATGCATTCTCGAGAGAACCCTGATTGAAATAAATCACCGCTAAATTTATCAAAGCATTGTTAAATGAAGGCTGAATTTTTAAAGCTTTGAGATAGTAATTTTTGGCAGCATCCGAATCTCCCTTTAAATTGTAGCAAGTCCCAAGATCATTCAGAAGTTTAAGATGGTACGGGTTGTTTTCTTCAGCTTCTTTAAAAGCGTTGAAAGCGGCATCAACATTTCCTAAGTAAAACCAACAATACCCTTGATACCAATTAACAGGTGTAGCAGTAACATCAACCGGTAAAACAGTTGTATTGATTTGTTGCAGGTACGCATTCATGTTTAAATAATTTCTGTTCTTTTCAGCCATCAATGCGTCTGATAAAAGAAATTCAGCATGCAATCTTTTCTTTCCGAAAATGGCAAACCCGGCAGTACTGAATGCAAAAAGTAGTAGTAGTACCAGAGGTGTACGGGTGCTGAATTTATTTTCAGACCCGGTTATCCGGTTCTGTTCAGAAACAACAATTGCAGCAATAAGCATCAGAATTATTGCGGGATAAATTCTGCTGAGCGGCATTCCAAATAAGGAGATTATAATCAGAGAAAATAATCCGAATATCATTAATGTGGACTGAATTTGTTTTTCACGTATTTTAGAATGGTAGAACTGGTAGAAAGCATACTTCAGTAAAATAATCAGAAATATTACAAATACCAGCAAGCCCAGGATTCCGGTTTCTGCAGCTATCAGTAAGAAATCATTGTGAGGATGTACAAATCTCACAGAATCATTCTTCATATATGCAGCAGTCCCGAGGCCGTATGAAGGCAATAGAATTTTCCAGTTGGCCGTCCCACAACCGAAAATGGGATAGTCATTAATCATCGCAAGCGTCTTGCCCCAAAGGAAAGAGCGTTCATAAATACTATTTGGTTTTTGCTCTAACGCATCTGTACCATCTGAAAAAACCAGGTTTTTAATTGCAACTACTTTCGATTGAAAAGCCGAAGTGCTATTGTTAAGTAAATAGTAGCAAGCTATACCAGACGAGACCATAAACACAAAAACTATGCTATACAATAATTTCCGGTGCTGACTAAAATCGGGAAGAAGTTTTTTGTTAATCTTAAATAGCAGGATAACTATAATCAAAGCCGATATTGACAATGCAATCCACGTACTGAGCGTTTGAAGCATAAACAAACTCAACAAGATTCCAGCGGAGCTAAAAATTCCAATTACCCTCCATATGTTGCTGCATAGAACAGCTGTTCCGATGCAAAACGGAAACATCAGAAGAAGGACTTCTGCAAATGAATTTTTATTTCCCAGAGAAGAAGATAGAGAGAAGTCAATGATAAAATTATTTTGATAGCCTTCAGATGTAACAAGTTGCCAGATTCCAAAGGACATGAAAATGATACTTGAAAGGCAAATAGATTTGAAGAACAGTAATTTATTCTTTTCGCCATTGGAGAGGAGTATATACAAGTGAAAAAAGAGAATACCAAACAGCGATAATTTCATGAATTCAAATAGCCCATCTCCAAAATTTATACTTCTGAATACACCAATGAAAGTAATCACAAGGTAACCTGCTAATGCAAAAAATATTTGGCTCCAGGGCAAAACAAATTTCGTCCGGACTATATTAATAATAAGTAGCACAGACGATATAAATAGAATTCCTGAAAGACCGACAAATCGCAGGGTAATTTCTACATCCTGAAGTTTAGTTGAAAAAAGAAACGGCAAAAGCACAAAAATGGTTATGCTTAAATA
>CAUJFJ010000185.1 GCA_963169675.1 Bacteroidota bacterium | reverse complement strand
GATATCACAGAAGATGAAGTGTGCGAAATGGACTCGCGAAATATGCTATCACTCGATGCCTTTTGCCAGGAGTTATACAAACGTGGCCACTTTATTCCACGTGAAGGATTTTCAAAGGATCATTTGCTACGTATTCATAATAAAATTGGCAATGCATATCCGCGTGTTTTCGAAATTACTTCACTTGGATGGCAACCTGAAGGCTTCTTTGCATTTCAGAATAAAGTTTACCGGCCGGCAACAAAAGATGCTCCGGGCGAGCTCGCAGAATATAATGAGTATGGTATTGTTGAAATTGGTGACCGTAAATTTCTCTCTCCATCACTGAGCAAAAGTTATGAAGGTCTACGCGAAGGTGAGAACCCATACGAAAATGATTTATAGCTCCAGTATAAAAAGAGTGAAATTGTTTTCACACAGTGGGCAAGCTTAATGGCCAGTGTTTATGGAAAAAATGGCTGGATGGGAATTGCTTGGTGCATTGGTACACTTTTCCGGGACCTTCTCTATAAAACTTCACCATTGGCGCATATTAATCCATATGGCCAAAAAGGTTCTGGTAAATCTGAATTTGGTAATAGTTGTAACTGGCTTTTTTTTTCCGGAAAAGATAGCAACGGAGAATTATACAAACCAATGAACCTTAACCAAGGTACTGATTATGCCTTTTTTAATCGTTACGAACGATTTAGTAATTGCCCGAACTTCCTTAATGAGTTTGATGAGAATGCAATTAATGATAATTGGTTCCGAGCAATTAAATCATCATATGATGGTGAAGGCCGCGAAAAAGGTAAAGGCGTTAAAAATCAAACCGGAAGCCAAAAAATTCGCAGTTCTACCGGCATTATGGGACAATATCTTTCTACTAAAGATGATAACTCAGTTTTGTCCAGGTCACTTCCACTGGCATTTACTCCGGAAGAAAATCGCCCTGAAGAACAGGTGCTCTTTTATCGCAAATTAAAAGAGCACGAAAGCAATGGTTTGAGTTCAATACTTTGTGAGCTGCTGGAATTGCGCAACATGTTTAACCGGGAATACTCGGAACGCTTTTATGAAAACATGAAAGAAATGCAGTCTGCACTCATGAAGGATGGTGTGCAATCTGCAGACCGTATGCTCAAAAATGTAGTGAGCATGATTACTTGTATCGAGATTACCGGTACTAAATATGAATTACCATTTACTCTGGAGGAGTTCAAAAAATATTGCAAGAATTATTTGACAATGCTTCTAGGCTTGGTTGCAAAAACGAGCAAACTAGCCGAGTTCTGGAAAACAGTTGAACATCTAATTGCAACCGGAGTGATGGAAGCCGGCTATGATTATGAAATTGTGGCCGGAGCCGGGGAGGTGAAAATAAAAGATGGTAAGGAAGTGCGGACAGAAGCTTTCACCGAACCCAAAGATTTGCTGCTCATTCGTTTCAATGCAGTTTACAAACACTTCAGTAAGGAATATCGAATGTCAACCGGTGAAAAGGTTACCAATGATGAAACCATCAAGCTCTACTTGAATGAGCAAAAGTACTTTATTGGCATTAAGAGCTCTCATAAGTTCTGGAGTGAGAAACTTAGCCAGGAGATTAACACCTCTTGTATGGTTTTAGACCTTGATAAAATAGGAATTTCTATTGCAACGACTGGTGAAGATGACCTTAACGAAAAAGTGGTTGGACTGGTTGGAGTAGTTAAGCAAGCAGCGGAGCCTTCTATCCATCCCGGCACTTATCAGTTCTTTATCAGGTCCTTAAAAGTCAATAATCAAGGGTCAAAAGACGAAACTGTCGAAGAAATTGTGGTGCGTTGTTTCACGCGTGATGCTAGAGCAGCAACGGAATTAACGGAAATGAAGAAGTTTAAGTTTACCGGTAACCTATTGAAGAATTTTAGAGGTAAATCGGTATTCTATTCGTTCAATGTTGAAAAATGGGAGGGTGAAACCCAGTCGGAATTCGAATTTGACAAGGCAAGTAATGACGATACATTGCCTTTTTGAATTTGCTCGGCGGAACGGTAAAAAGGCGTCCAACCTGTCCAACCGTTCCAACCATAGAGTGAAAGTATTGAAAACATTGAATTTATATATTATGATTTGGTTGGTCAGTGGTTGGATTGGTTGGAGTGGTTGGACGGTTGGACGGTTGGACACACAAATTGCCCTCGGTCTGGAAAATTTTTAAAATTTCTATTTGCCATATGATAACAGTAGATGCAGAAATAAAACCAATGCAAATCCATGTTAACACCAAAAAAGTTGACCAGGAGGTATTTTATCATATTGTGTTTCAGCACGGACCTAAGATAGAGCTGTCCGCTCTTCCTATACCTTATCTGATTAATGATAAGATATTTTTCCTGACGGACCTGGCTATTTATAAATTATTTGAATTACCTGCAGACCTTATAAGAGAAAGTCATGCAATGGGTCAAAGTGCATATATGTTTCGGATTCTTGAAAAATTTCCTAATAGGTTCAAATCAGAGACTGAGATGCTTGTTTGTAAATTTTCTAAACAACCAACTTTATGAATTCAATGGACTTAAAATACTTAACAAAAGAGGCATTAGTTTTTACTGCAGGAAATAATAAAAAATTGCTAGCAGGAATCGAGGAAGTATTCTCAAAATTGCCTAATGTATATACATACGCGTACCCAGTGTTTCATCTTGCCATTCCTCCAGCGTTTGAAATTGAAGTATCTCCAAAATCAAATCCTGAAATGCATAAAACAACAATATATACCAGAGAAATGACTTTTGAGAAAGTTTCAAACCACCCACTTCCAGGAATGTCGTGGGCGCTAAAAATTTAAAATAAAAACAACTATATGATTAAATGGAAAAAAGTTGGTGAGCATGTCCCTACCAACCAAAATAAACCTTTTCCCGGTGCGCCGGAAACTCCATATGTGATATGCATTATATGGCTGGCTAATCCTAGTCTTATTGCAGGTGGTTTTCCATCTACAATTAGGTTTGACACAAAAAATAAAGTTTGGTTATATAAAGAATTATCAGTAGACGACCGAATCTGGCTAAGTGAACCACTTATTGAAATCACTCATTATTGTGATGACATAAATATTCCAGAAGAAAGTATCACTGGTCCCGATGATAATATTCGTCCTGGTCAAACGTACACACCACAGGAAAAATATAATAAAGGGTGACTTCCTTAAGAACATTCCTGTTTTCAATAATTGATTTTGCAAAAGTAGCACTGCAATCAAATGGCAAGGATTTTCCCGGCATATTCTCGTCTCCCACGTTGCATTCGATATTCTAGTTCCACCTTTCCGTATGGATTGCTGTAGCGCTGATGGCATAGGGCAAATCAAATTATATATAAAAAGAA
>CAUJFJ010000184.1 GCA_963169675.1 Bacteroidota bacterium | reverse complement strand
AGAGTGTAATTGCCATTTCCGGCACCTGCAAGGAGTAAGAAGAATTTTCCAAAGAAACCGGATGTTGGAGGGATTCCTGCCAATGAAAAAAGTGCAATGGCCAGAATCCAGCTAAGCATCGGATTGGTTTTGTAAAAACCTTTATAATCTGATATAGTTTCTTTTCCTGTTAAAGCACTTACCACAGAAATAACACCTAGGGCAGCCAGGTTGGAGAAGATGTAAATGACAATAAAATAGGTGACTGACACAGCTCCTTCAGTATTTTGTCCCGACATCCCCACCAAAATAAAACCTACCTGTGCAATAGATGAAAATGCCAGCAGACGTTTCAGATTTTGTTGACGAACAGCGAAAATATTTCCGGTGATCATGGTAGCAACGGCCAACACGCAAATAATTAAATACCATTCAACACCCATGCCGGCGAAAACGTTGTACAACACCGTAGTCATTACAAATAGTATAGAGCCTTTTGAAATAACCGATAGGTAGGATGTAACAGGAACCGGTGCACCTTCATAGACATCCGCAGTCCAGAAATGAAATGGAACCGCTGAAATTTTGAAGCCAAAAGCAGCAATTAGCAGAATGAGGCAATACAATTGCAAATCACTGCCGTTTAATGCTGCAGGTATTTCCTGGAATTGAAGTGTTCCCATGGTTCCATAAAAAAGGGAAATTCCGAATAATAATAATGCCGAAGAAAATGCCGACATCATGATCATTTTCATCGCTGCTTCAGCAGATTTTTTCTTTTCCAGATCAAAGTTTACCAAGGCAGCAAGAGGAATGGTTGACAGTTCAAGCCCTAGATAGAACAAAAGCATGTGCTGCGAGGAAATCATCAGAAACATTCCCAGTAAAGTGGCTAGCATGAGCATGTAAAACTCCATGACATGCTTGTGCGTTTTTAACCAGTTATAACTTTGCAGGGAAACTAACAAGGTGCCCAGATTCAAGATGTTTTTCTGAAAGGCAGTTAGTTCGGTTGATGTGAAAGTGTCACCAAACAGATTGCCAGAAGTGTTCATGAAGAACCCAGCCAGGAAATTGAGCAGCAACAAAATATTTGCTGTTACAAGTATAGAATGATTGTTATCTACCGGAGTGCCATCAGCATTCTCTTTGGCTGTGATATTCATAAACAGCATAATGAAAATAACTGCAAGCAACAGCAGTTCACTTTTCATTAGCAGAAAAAAATCAATCAATTGTTCAGTCATTCTGTTTTAATGCTTTTCAGCTTTTATACTATTTCTGTCAGAATCCATTTAACTGGTTCATAATGGCAGTCGTACCTGGTGTAACCAATTCTGTTAACCAGAAGGGTGCGATACCAATTGCTACGATACCTATAATAAGTATGCCTGCAGCCATTTTCTCATTCCATCTTGCATCAGTCAATTCCAGATGATGCTGATCGGCAATGGGACCCATAATTGCTTTGCCCACGGCACGCAATATGTATACTGCGGTAACCACAATGGATGCACAGGCAAGAATGGTTGCAAGCCGGTACATGGCATCAACCTGTTCCCACGCTCCCACAAATACAGTCATTTCAGCCACGAATCCGCTGAATCCGGGCAAGCCCAGAGAGCATAATCCGGCAATGACAAATACTGTAGATATGAAAGGCATGATTTTAAGTAATCCTCCGAGTTTCTTGACTTCCCGTGTGTGTGTTCTTTCGTAAATCATGCCAATGGCGGCGAAGAAGAGTGCAGTCATTAAACCATGAGAAACCATTTGCATTACTGCTCCCATAATGGCAGTGTGAGTAAGCATCCCGATACCCAGCAGTACAAATCCGCAATGACTTACGGATGAATAAGCGTTGATATACTTTAAATCGGTTTGCATCATGGTTGCAAATGCGCCGTAAATAATGGCAATGGCAGATAAAGCTACAATCCATCCGGAATAATAATGCGCTGCTTCAGGCATCAGTAACACAGCAGCGCGTAAACACCCGTAACCACCAAGCTTCATGGAAATTCCTGCAAGGAACATCGATGCTGCTGTAGGAGCCGATGAGTGGCCGTCGGGTACCCATGTGTGGAAAGGAAAGATTGCTGTGAATATTCCAAAGCCAACAAATGCAAAAGGGAAAAATAGCAATTGCATATCGTGGTTAATCGACATATTTGCGATTTCCAAAATATCAAATGTATGTAATCCTGTTGCTGTATATGTATTCAGATAGAGTCCGGCCAGGCCAACAAATACCAGAGCAGATCCACCCATTAACATAAGTGCCAGTTTCATGGCGGCGTATTCTTTTTTACCGCTGCCCCAAATACCAATCAACAGGAATTTAGGAATAACAGCTACTTCAAGGAAAAAGAAGAGTGTAAATAAATCAAGTGATATAAAGAAGCCGTAAGCACCTAAGCTCAGGAACATCAGCAAGAAAAAGAACTCACGACCCATTTCACCATCACCACCGGTAGCTTTGGGCATTTTCCACGATACCAGAACACCGGCAAGAACAACAAATGCGGTGAGTAGAATCATAGAAACTGAAATGCCATCTACACCAATGTGATAATTTATATTCAGCGTTTTAAACCAAACTATATTCTGCTCAAACAGCATCAGACTTTCATTAACCATTCTTTCCTGACTGAATAAATAGAATAGCACCAAAGAGAGCACTAACTGAATTGCTGAACCTGCCAGTGCAATGGATCGCACAGCAGGAAGTGAACGGCAAAATAATATGGCCATTGCGGTTAAAAAAGGAACTAATATCAGCAGATTCAGATTCATGTGTTGTATTTCAAATGTCAGTACAGATATATAAATGCTACTGTAAGAATCAATATCCCGCCAAGGAAGGCAAGTGCATACCATTGAACTTTCCCTGACTGAACCGACTTAGCTTCATCAGAAACAATAATGGTGGCATTTCCAAGTAAATTCATGAGGCCATCAACAATATTTCTGTCAATCCATGCTGCCGGCTTTGCAATCAGGTTGAATATTATTTTTTTGGTGATGAATAAATATATTTCATCGATATAAAATTTATTCAGTGCTGTCCGGTACAATGCATTCACTGAAGAAGCAATTTTATCGGGCTTATCGTTTTCATTTTTATAAAGCATGGCTGCAATTCCAATTGCCAAAACAGCCAATAATACCGGTGCAATCGAAAATAAAAGATGCAATTCCATTTTTTCAGGAATGTTATTCGATGTAACAAAGTTGGAGAACGGAATTAATCCTGCGCCAATCGTGCAACCTGCTAAGAGCAATAAAGGCAGTTTCATGGTAAAGGTTCCTTCACCATGATGATTATCGTGGTGAGCTGCTTCTTTGCTCCAGAAAATTGAAAAATATAAACGGAACATATAAAAGGCAGTCAGTGCTGAAGTGCCTAATGCCATAAAGTAAACTGTTTTATTACTTTCCCAGGCAGCAAGTAAAATTTCTTCCTTACTGAAAAATCCTGCCAAAGGCGGTATTCCGGCAATGGCCAGACAAGCCAATAAAAAAGTAATATGGGTTATAGGCATGGATTTGCGCAAGCCTCCCATATCTTTCATTTCATTACTGTGAACATAATGTATAACTGCACCAGCACCCAGGAATAATAACGATTTGAAAAATGCATGAGTAAATAAGTGGAACAGCGAGCCGGTGTAACCGGTATCATTAAATGCATAACCTGAAATGCCCATCGCAAACATCATATATCCGATTTGAGACATGGTGGAGTAGGCTAATACTCTTTTAATATCGGTTTGCGTGCAGGCAATAATTGCTGCCAGCACTGCTGAAATAATTCCGGTGATGGTGATTAGTTGCATCACAGCAGGATCGAGTGCAAAAACGGGGAACATACGTGCCACGAGATATACTCCGGCAACAACCATGGTTGCAGCATGAATCAATGCCGAAACCGGAGTTGGTCCTTCCATAGCATCAGGTAACCAGATGTGTAATGGGAACATAGCGGATTTTCCGGCACCGCCGATAAATACCAATGTCAATGCCCAGCTCAGCAATGTGATTCCTAAGAAGGAAGAGGAGATCATGGTAGTTAACTCCGGCGATTGGGTGTTGGTGAGTGTGGCAATGAGAGTTGCGAAATCGAAACTGCCACCACTGAAACCAAGTATCAGAATGCCGATCAAAAATCCTAAGTCGGCGAATCGTGTAACTATGAATGCTTTTTTGGATGCTTTTACTGCAGATGGCTTGGTGAAATAATAACCGATTAACAGATACGATGAAACCCCAACCAGTTCCCAGAACATATAAATCTGGAAGATATTAGTAGATAGCACTAATCCCAGCATCGAGAAAGTAAAGAGTGACAAGTAGGAGAAGTAGGTTGCATACCGCTCTTCGCCTTTCATATATCCGATGCTGAATAAGTGAACCATTAATGAAACGAAGGTCACGACAACCAGCATCATAACGGAAACAGGATCCAGCAAAATTCCCATGTCAATGGATAATGTTTCACTGAATCGCAGCCACTCCATTTTAACAGGAATAATCGTTTGATATTTTCCATCCATCAAACCATCCACAAAGAAGTAGCGGAAGGCGGTATAAACTGACAATAGCGCTGATGTGCCTAATGACAGTACCCCAACCCAACCGGATGCTGATCCTACATACTTCCTGCCAAAGAAACCCAGCAACAGAAAACTGAGCAATGGCAATAGTGGAATCAGATATATGTAGTTTGCGTAATTCATAGCTTCGGCTGCATTAGTTTTTCAGGTTATCAGCTTCTTCCACATCAATTGACTGATGCGACCTGTACAGATTGATGATAATGGCAATGGCTACTGCTGCTTCTGCTGCAGCAATAGTAATGACGAAGATGGTAAAGAATATACCATCCATTTTATCGGGATATAGATATTTATTGAAGATGACAAAATTAATATTGACACTATTCAACATCAATTCAATTGCCATCAACATAGTAATCATGTTCCTTCTGGTGAAGAATCCGTACATCCCAATAAAGAAAAGGGCGGTACTAACAAAGAGCATATGTGAAATAGGGATCTCTGTCATTTTGTTGATTTTGTTGGAACCGATTTCATAGCAATTACAATGCAACCTATTAATGCTGCCAGCAATAGGATACTGACTGCTTCGAAAGGAAGTGCGAAACCATCTTTGCCGGTATTCAGCATATATAATCCAATGCGGCTTACGGCATTGTCGAATGGTTGCGAACCAGCTTCAAAGCCATATTGATGGATGAGTGAACAACTTAATAGAAATCCCGCTATCACCGCAAGCAATGAGAAAATATTTCGCGATAAATTGGTGCGAGGCATTTCTTTACCGGATTGCTGCGTGAGGAATATGGAGAAAATTATAAGAACTACAATTCCTCCTACATAAACAACAATTTGAACGGCTGCAATAAATTCAACTTCAAGCCAGAAGTACAACCCTGCAATACCAATCAGTGAACCCAATAAGTAAATTGCTGAACGGAATATTTTGCGCGTTGTAACAGCAAGTATTCCCATCAGTAAAATAAATGCTGAAATGATATAGAAGAATATAGCATCCAAACTCATCATTCAACGCCCTCCCTGACTTTAGAATCGGGTTTGTTCAATTTCTTAGTTAGTAACCGCCTGTCGAAAACACTATGCTCGAAAGTCTGATCCATTTTAATAGCTCCGGTAGGACAAGCTTCAACGCACAAATTACACATGGTGCAAAGTTCGAGTCGGTAAACAAAGGTGTCAATGGCTTTTTTCTTTTTGCCTTCCGGTGTTGGCTCCATCTTGGTAATAATTTTGATGGTACCATTTGGACAAGCAAGTTCACAAGCAGTGCAACCGGTGCAGGCATGCTCATTGTTTTCATCGTGAGGCATAACCACTTCACCCCGAAAACGATCCGCCATTTTTAATGTCTTGCGGTTATCCGGATATTGCTCCGTAATTGCTTCTTTATTATGATGCATGAAATAATAGCCGGTAAGTTTCATTCCTTTCAGAAGTGAACTTATGGCTCCCCATACATCTTTTATATATTCTTTTATAAACATTTTAGAAGTGCCAGCCCATTATTGCCATTAGAGTTACAAGGATCAGATTAAACATACTGATCGGTAATAAATATTTCCATTCCAGATTAAGCAACTGATCGATTCGCAGACGCGGGAAGGTCCAGCGGAACCACATGATTACGAATATCAGGAAGAATGTTTTTCCAAAGAACCATACCGATGATGGGATATAATCCATAATATGATTGAATGATTCCCAACTTCCAATGTGAAATGGCATCCAGCCACCTAAAAAGAGTGTCGCACCAATTGCGCAGACAACAAAAATATTCACGTATTCTGCCAGAAAGAACAAGGCGAATTTCATTCCTGAATATTCTGTGTGAAAACCTGCAGTCAATTCCGATTCTGCTTCAGCCAAATCGAATGGTGCGCGATTGGTTTCTGCAGTTACAGCAATTATAAATATTACAAATGAAATCAGTACAGGAATATGTCCTTTAAAAATCCACCATCCTGTTTGCTGTGCTGCAATTATTTCAGATACCTGTAAACTTCCGGTAAGGATTACAATGGTGATAATGGATAATCCAGCAGAAAGTTCATAGCTTACTATCTGTGCACCACTTCTCATGGCACCTAATAAGGAATACTTATTATTGGAAGCCCATCCCGCCATTAATATTCCTATAACGGAAACTGAAGAAATTGCAGTAATAAAAAATACACCGATGTTGATGTCCCAGATCTGAAATCCGTCAGCAAACATTAGCGGCGCCATAATAACCATGGAGACCATCATTACGATGTAAGGTGCCAGATTAAACATGAGTTTATCGGCACCATTGGGAGTCATCCCTTCTTTCATGATAAGCTTTACGGTATCAGCAACAGTCTGGAACATTCCGCGCGGCCCCACACGATTAGGACCTAAACGTAGTTGCATCCATGCTGCAACTCTTCGTTCCATCATAATAAGGACTAATCCTAAAATAGAAAAAAGTGTGATCACCAGAATTCCAACAATCACAAATTGTAACAATAGAGCAAGGGTAGGAGGGAACTGCTGGTATAACCAGGCATTAACAAGATCGGTGATATGTGATAAGCTGAACATAAATTATCTGTCAATATCTGGTATTACGAGATCAAGCGTTCCCATGATGGCAACCATATCTCCGATTTTATGTCCTCTAACTATATGATCGAGAGCCGATAAATTGGAAAATCCCGGTGAACGGAATTTAATACGGTATGGTGTTGTACCACCTTCGCTAACCACATAAATTCCAAATTCACCACGTGCAGTTTCAATGCGGGTATAAAACTCTCCTTTGGGTAATTTCAAAACCGCTTTTGTTTTTGCCTGAATTTCTCCTTCGGGAATGTTGTCAATCAATTGTTCAATAATATTCATCGACTGATGCATTTCAACCAAACGAACCTGATAACGGGCAAAACTATCGCCTTCAGTTGCCAGAACTTCATCGAATTTTAGCTGATCATATATTTCGTAAGGATAAATTTTCCTCACGTCGCAGGAAACTCCGCTTGCCCTGGCAGTAGGTCCGGAGCATCCGTATGAAATAGCATCTTCTTTAGAAAGTATTCCAATTCCTTTCATCCTGTTTTGAAAAATGATGTTTCCGGTGAGTAGCTCATCATACTCATCAATTTTCGAACGAAAATGTTTTATGAACTCTTTTACTTTTTTACAGAAATCAGGATGAATATCGTACATGATACCACCGGGTACCATGTAATTCATGGTTAAACGGGCACCACAAGTTTCTTCCATGATGTCGGTAATCATTTCCCTTTCGCGGAAGGCAAGAAAAAATGGTGTGAGTGCACCAATATCCATTGCCATTGCGCCCCACCAAAGTTGATGTGATGCCAATCGGGTAAGTTCATCCATGATCACACGAATGTATTGTGCTCTGGATGGAATTTCAATCTGCAATGCCTTTTCAACCAACATCGCACAACCATGATTATTGATGTGCGATGAGAGGTAGTCCATGCGACTGGTAACATATATAAATTGACGATAGCTCAGGCTCTCGCACATTTTTTCTATGGACCTATGGATATATCCGAGATGTGGTTCTACCTTTTTAACGGTTTCACCATTTAAAGTAATGACAAGATGCAACACGCCATGTGTGGCAGGATGCTGAGGCCCGATATTAATTACGAGATCGCCTTGTTCAGTAGATGCTACTTCTTCAAACATAATTACAGCTTGATCATATTAACAGGGTCATCATAATCTTTACGGAGTGGATATCCAATCCAGTCATCGGGTAAAATTAGTTTTCTTAAATCGGGATGATTCAGAAAATTTACGCCAAACAATTCATATACTTCACGTTCATGAAATTCGGCTGTGCGCCAGATATCACAAACAGTAGTTACTTCAGGTGTATTCCGATCAAGTTTTATTTTCACAACCATATTATGCCGGTGCGTCATAGATGTCAGGTGATACACCATAGTAAGATGTGTTTTCCAATCGACGCAAGTCTGGCAAAACAAGTAATCGAAATCAAGGCCGGAGGTATGTCGCAATTTGAGTGCGAGCTCGTGAAAATTTTCTGCCGGAGCATTTATATTAAGCCATTCACCGCCTTCTTCAAAGGTGAGTGAACTTTGCAATTCTGTAAGTGCAGCCTGTAATTCTTCTCGTGTCATTTAAAAACTTTGTTCAGGCTTTTCCATTTTCATTTGTTCACGGGTCATGCCGCTTTTAATTTTCTCCTGAAGTGTTATCAAGGCATGAATAAGTGCTTCGGGGCGGGGCGGACAACCGGCAATGTACACATCAACAGGAATAATGTGATCGGCACCTTTAACAACACTATAAGTATTGTAAAAGAACGGACCTCCGCTGGTTGCACAGGCACCCATTGCAACTACATATTTAGGTTCCGCCATCTGATCGTAGAGGCGCTTTAAAACAGGAGCCATTTTATTCACTATAGTTCCAGCGATAATAATTACATCTGCTTGTCGTGGTGTAGCG
>CAUJFJ010000183.1 GCA_963169675.1 Bacteroidota bacterium | reverse complement strand
ACCATGTCAGAAGCTGTTATGGAAGCTGCTGCAGCTGCCTATGGCGAAGTTATCCACTTGTAAAATAGTGGTTGATCAGGCAAGAAAAGATTACCAGAATGACTGGTGAGCGGTATTAGTTTACCAGTGACTTTACGAAATCATCAAAGAGGTATCTGGAATCATCAGGACCGGGAGCAGATTCGGGATGATATTGCACGGAAAATGCCTTTTTGTTTTTGACTTTGATTCCTTCTACCGAGTTATCGTTTAGGTTTACGTGAGTGATTTCTAAAATTGGAGATTTCTCAACCGCCTCTCTGCTGATAGCGAAACCATGATTCTGTGAGGTAACTTCGGAATGTCCCGAGTTCATGTTTTTCACCGGGTGATTGATTCCACGGTGTCCGTTGAACATTTTAAAGGTTGGAATACCACATGCTTCTGCAAGCAACTGATGTCCGAGGCAAATGCCAAATACCGGAAGCTCTGCAGCCAGAATATCCTTCACGGTTTGCACCACCTGAGGCATAACAGCAGGATCACCGGGGCCATTTGATACCAACACTCCATTTGGATTCCAGGCTTTAATATCGTTGTAGGAGGCATTAAATGGAAAAACCTGCACATAACAACCGCGGTCGGCCAGACATCTCAGGGTATTTGTCTTCACCCCTTCGTCGAGTACTGCTACTTTCAGTTTAGCCTCGGGATTTCCGAAAAAATAAGGCTTTTCGGTCGACACTGTTGAAGAAAGTTCCAAACCTGCCATAGAAGGCACTTTAGAGAGCATTTCCTTCAATTTAGCGACGTCTGCTATATCAGATGAGATAATAGCGTTCATAGCTCCTTTATCGCGTATATGGCGCACTAATGCTCTGGTATCGACATCACAAATTACGACCATATTTTGCTCCACAAAATAATCGTTCAGCGAAGTGTCGGCTTGCTTGCGTGAATACTGCAAACTAAAATTTCTGCAAATGAGTCCTGCGATTTTCAACGAATCAGATTCTGACTCATCGTATTTGATGCCATAATTACCGATGTGAACGTTGGTAGCAAGTAAAAGCTGTCCTTTGTAGGAAGGATCTGTGAAAACCTCCTGGTATCCGGTCATTCCGGTATTAAAGCATACTTCTCCGGTGGCGGTACCTACTTTGCCGGCAGATTTGCCATGAAAAACGGTGCCATCTTCAAGGACCAGGATTGCGGGTGATTTGGGTGCGTATTTCATTGTTGATAGTGCGTTTGAAAGTGCAAAATAAATCAAAAAAAAAGGATAATGCCGGGGCATCATCCTTTTTATAAGTTATTGTTTCGTTTTCATTAATTACTCAGCAGCGTCTCCTTCAGAATCAGACTTTTTTGCTTTTGCTTTTTTTGCTTTCGGAGCATCTCCTTCAGCAGCCGGAGCATCAGCTTTCTTAGTTCTTCCGCGACGAGTGGTCTTAGCTTTCTTAGTACCTTCAGCAGATGTTTCTTTCACCATTAGGGCGTTGAAATCAACCAGCTCCATCATACACATTTCAGCTGCATCACCTAAACGATTTCCGGTTTTGATGATACGGGTATATCCACCCGGACGTTCTCCGATTTTGCCAGCTACTTCGCGGAACAATTCGGTAACTGCATCTTTATCCTGCAGGTAACTGAAAACTGTTCTTCTGGAGTGTGTAGAATCACTTTTCGATTTGGTGATAAGTGGTTCAACATATTTCCGGAGTGCTTTAGCTTTAGCAACAGTGGTATTAATTCTTTTATGCAGGATCAATGATGCAGCCATATTCGAGAGCATCGCATCTCTGTGACTGTTCGTTCTTCCTAAGTGATTTACTTTTTTACCGTGACGCATGTTTGTTCGATCTTTTCAATCCTGTTTTTTAGCAGGGATATTCTTCTTTGATAAAATTAGTCTTTCTCTAGTTTATATTTGGAAACATTCATTCCAAAGTTCAGGTTTTTGCTTCTAACCAGTTCTTCCAGTTCGGTTAATGATTTCTTACCAAAATTTCTGAATTTCAGCAGGTCATTTTTTGAATAGGAAACCAGGTCACCCAAAGTTTCAACATCAGCAGCTTTAAGGCAGTTAAGGGCGCGAACAGAAAGGTCCATATCCACTAACTTCGTTTTCAGCAACTGGCGCATGTGCAATGAAGATTCATCGAACTCTTCAGTTGGAGTTTTTGGTTTGCTTTCCAGAGTGATTTTCTCATCTGAGAACAGCATGAAGTGATGAATCAGGATTTCAGCTGCTTCTTTGAGGGCATCTTTCGGATGGATTGAGCCATCGGTAGAGATTTCAAGAACCAGTTTTTCATAATCTGTTTTCTGCTCCACACGATAGTTTTCTACATTGTAGCGAACGTTACGGATTGGAGTAAAAATAGAATCGATTGCGATAGTACCAACAGGGTAGCTATTAGATTTATTTTCTTCAGCAGGAACATAACCTCTTCCTTTATCGATAGTGATATCAAGTTGAATTTTCACACTTGATTCCATGTTACAGATAACGAGATCAGGATTTAGAACCTGGAATGCGGAGGTATGCTTAGCGATATCTCCGGCAGTAAATTGATTCTTACCATTGATGGTTACCTGAACTTTTTCAGAGTCGGTAGATTCAATTTGTTTTTTGAAACGAACCTGTTTCAGGTTCAGAATCATTTCAGTTACATCTTCAACCACACCCTTGATAGTTGAAAACTCATGATCAACACCGGAAATTTTCACAGTGGTGATAGCATGACCTTCGAGGGATGAGAGAAGAATTCTTCTCAGCGCATTTCCGATGGTAATTCCATAACCGGGTTCAAGTGGGCGGAACTCGAAAGAACCAACATGCTCATTGGATTGAAGCATGATTACCTTATCCGGTCTTTGAAACGCTAATATTGCCATGTTTATATCCTTCTTTTTTTAGTTATTTCTGAATCATTAATACTTCTCAAGCAGTGGAAGTCACTGTCACTGATTACTTAGAGTATAACTCGACAATCAGTTGGTCCTTGATAGTCTCGGTAATATCGGCACGTGCAGGAGCACTAACGAATTTACCTTCCATTTTGCTTTCATCCCACTCCAACCAAGAATAGCGGTTGCTTCTAGAACGAAGGCTATCGGTGATTACTTCAAAAGATTTAGATCTTTCACGAACACCGATCTCATCACCAGCTTTCAGGGTATAAGAAGGAATATTCACCACTTTACCATTCACCACAATGTGGCGGTGAGAAACCAGCTGACGGGCAGCTGAACGGGTTGGAGCGATTCCAAGGCGGTAAACCACGTTATCTAAACGAGCTTCGATTAACTGAAGCAAGTTTTCACCGGTAATACCTTCTTTACGTGAAGCACGGTCGAAAGTCTTTGCAAACTGACGCTCGAGGATTCCGTAGGTGTATTTCACCTTTTGTTTTTCTTTCAGCTGGGTAGCATATTCAGAAAGCTTTGAACGCTTTTTGGATTGTCCGTGCTGTCCCGGAGGATAGTTTCTTTTCTCGTAATTTTTATCAGGTCCGTAAATCGGCTCTCTGAACTTCCTTGCAATCTTGGTCTTTGGTCCTATATACCTGGCCATGAATAGTGTATTATATGCTTAAATAAATGCTTTGACTATAAATTAAATTCTTCTGCGTTTTGGAGGGCGGCAACCGTTATGAGGAATCGGAGTGATATCCATAATTTCGGTAACTTCAAGACCTGCATTGTGCAGTGTTCTTATTGCAGATTCGCGACCTGCGCCTGGTCCTTTTACAAACACCTTTACTTTTCTCATACCTGCATCGAATGCTACTTTAGAGCAATCCTGTGCAGCCATTTGAGCAGCATAAGGGGTGTTTTTCTTAGATCCTTTGAATCCCATCTTTCCGGCAGAAGCCCATGATACCACCTGACCGGTAGTATTGGTTATGCTGATGATGATGTTATTAAACGTAGCGTTGATGTGAGCTTCACCCACTGACTCTACTTTAACCACTCTTTTCTTAGCGGTAACTTTTGCTGTTTTTGCCATTCTTATAGTTGTTACTGACGGTCTTTCATTCCACCAGCTGATTCATTACTTAGTTACTTTCTTTTTGTTGGCAACTGTTTTACGTTTACCTTTTCTGGTACGGCAGTTATTTTTCGTACGTTGTCCGCGAACAGGTAATCCCACACGGTGACGAACTCCGCGGTAGCAGCCGATATCCATCAAACGCTTGATGTTTAGCTGAACTTCAGAACGAAGTCCACCTTCCACTTTGATGTTATCATTGATGTATGTTCTGATCTTTGTCAGTTCATCATCATTCCACTCCTGTACCTTCTTACTAAGATCGATACCACTAACGGTAAGAATCTGTTGAGCGGTAGAACGCCCTATTCCGAAGATATAGGTGAGGCCGATTTCTCCTCTTTTGTTTTTTGGTAAATCAATACCAGCAATACGAGCCATTTATATTCCTTTTGTTTTAAAATTCGATAGTTAATTACCCTTGACGCATCTTAAAGCGTGGGTTCTTTTTGTTGATTACATATAAACGTCCTTTACGTCTAACGATTTTACAATCAACGCTTCTCTTTTTCAAAGAGGGTCTTACTTTCATGGTAATAGTTATTTATATCTGTATGTAATTCTACCTTTTGTTAAATCATAAGGTGACATTTCCACCTTTACTTTATCGCCGGGAAGAATTTTAATGTAATTCATCCTCATTTTACCGGAGATATGGGCTATGATTTCGTGCCCGTTTTCCAGCTCAACACGAAACATTGCATTCGACAATGCTTCTACAATTGATCCGTCTTGTTCGATGACTCCCTGTTTGGCCATTCTTACGTTACCGATTCCTGCTTGCTTAGGTTTATATTTTGGTTTTCCGATAATTCAATTTTTTCAAATGATGAGAGTACATCTGCTTTTGTAATACCGATAGCTACGGTGTGTTCGAAATGTGCTGAAGGCAACCTGTCGGATGTAACTATTGTCCAGCCATCATCCAATTGTATTACCCCTCTTTTTCCGGCATTGATCATAGGTTCAATGGCTATTACCATTCCTGTTTTCAATACCATTCCACTGCCGCGCTTTCCGTAATTAGGAACTTCCGGTTTTTCATGAAGCTTAACACCCACTCCATGTCCTACCAATTCCCTGACTACTCCGAATCCATTTGATTCTGCATGGTCTTGTACAGCTGCACTGATATCGCCGATGCGAAATCCTGCCACTGCTTTATCGATACCCAGGTAAAGTGATTCTTTCGTTACCTGAATTAGTTTTCTGACTTTATCTGAAACTTCTCCAATGGTAAACGTATAAGCTGAATCACCGAAGTAAGTGTCTTTTATAACTCCGCAATCAATTGAAACCACATCTCCTTCTTTGAGTTCACGATTTCCCGGTATCCCATGTACTACTTCGGAATTAACCGAAATACAGAGAGAGGCAGGAAAGCCATGATACCCTTTAAAGGCGGGAACTGCTTTATTATCGCGGATAAATGTCTCCGCAATTTTGTCCAGTTCAATGGTTTTGATTCCGGGCTTTATAGCAGCACCGACTTCAGCCAATGTATCTCCAACAAGTAAAGAACTAACTCTTATTAATGCTATCTGCTCTGAAGTCTTGTAGATAACCTGCAATTTTATTTCCTCCAGATCATTAAATATTAATACAAATAATTATTGCCGACCCCGCGTTAAACTGCGGCACCGACAGCACTGCTACTTCTGCCCTTGATACGTCCGGATTTCATCAATCCATCATAGTGACGCATTAACAAGTGACTTTCAATTTGTTGCAAAGTATCCAATACAACACCAACAAGAATCAGCAACGATGTTCCACCATAAAACTGGGCGAAATTGCTGTTAATTCCGGCAAGGCTGGCAAAGGTAGGTAAAATTGCGACAAATGCGAGAAAAAATGATCCCGGAAGGGTAATTTTTGACATCACATCGTCGATAAACTCAGCTGTCTTCTTTCCTGGCTTAACACCGGGAATAAAACCGCCATTCTTTTTCATGTCTTCTGCCATCTGATTTGGATTCACAGAAATGGCTGTATAGAAATAAGTAAACAGAATAATCAGGGTTGCAAAAGTGATATTGTAGCCAAAGCTGGTGAAATCGGTGAATGTACCGGCAAAACCTTGCCATGACGCAGACTCCGGAAAGAATTGAGCGATGGTTGCCGGAATAAACATGATTGCCTGGGCAAAGATGATTGGCATTACACCTGCTGCATTGACTTTCAATGGAATATACTGACGTACACCACCATATTGTTTATTACCAACGATTTTTTTCGCAAACTGAACCGGTATTCTCCGGGTGCCCTGCACGAGCAGAATCACAGAGGCAACCACAGCAAAGAGAGCGACAATTTCAACCAGGAATATTACCAATCCACCACCTTGTTCATTCAGGCGTGACATAAACTCATCACGTAATGATTGTGGTAGTCTTGCGATGATACCGATCATGATAATCAATGAAATACCATTTCCGATACCTTTTTCAGTGATACGTTCTCCCAGCCACATTACGAACAATGTTCCAGCGGTAAGGATCAGGATTGAAGTGAACCAGAAACCGGTTCCATCCATCAGAATTGCACCGGGAGACTGTGCTTTAAGGTTAACAATATAACCGGGGGCCTGACCAAGAGTAACCAAAACGGTCAACCAACGGGTAATTTGATTCATTTTCTTTCTGCCACTTTCTCCTTCTTTCTGAAGTTTCTGGAAATAAGGAACGGCAATACCTAATAACTGCACAACGATAGAAGCCGAGATATAGGGCATGATACCGAGTGCGAAGATAGAAGCCTGTGAAAAGGCTCCTCCTGCAAACATATCGATAAGGCCTAAAAT